>CAZRGJ010000182.1:0-5966 GCA_964599445.1 uncultured Planctomycetaceae bacterium
GGGATGGCTTCCCGGACGCGTCCACGGCGGCCCCGGTCAGATCAAAAAGGGAAAACGGCTTATGGAGACTAAAGTCATCGACTTGGTTCCCGAAGAAGAGGCTGCAATCCAGGTTTTGACCATTCTCTTTGGACGCCGGGAACGACATTGGGAGCCAAGACCGTCTCGCTTGGGCTTTCGCTTGCCGTCATTTTGGGGACTGCATGGCTGGCGGAATCACGCACTCGGGACGCCGGCATTTTGAAGACCGAAGAGGACGGCGTCGTTCAGTGCGGGGCATCGGACGCATTCTCTGCGCCTGACGAAGAGCTGGACGAGATCCTTCCGGTTGGGGTGACGCAGCAGCTGGAGCGGAGTACGACCCCGGAGCATGGCGAGCAGATCACCGGATTTCTTCGCGGGGAATTTGCACCGAATCAGACGAAGATCTCGCTTTTTGCGGGATTTTGTCCTCCGCTGACGCGTATTCCGTCGGTCGAGTGTTTTGTCGTGGAGGGGGATGCCCAGCTTGAGGTGACTCAGGTGCTTCCGCATGGATTTTCAGTTTCCGTGAAGAAACGGCAGCGAGTTCCGTTTGGAGATTTCGTGCTTCTGCAGTTCACGGCACTTGAGTTCGGAAAAGAGGCGCAGGAGGACGTCTGAAAAAATTTTTTCCTCCCCCCCCCCTTTACGATTTGGCGAGAGTCTGCTAAAATGTTCTTATTCGCGGAATGGGACCGTCCGCGATCCGCAGTCACGCTGAAGAGGGCATCCGCCCGTTCGTTTGGGGGAAGAATGACGAAATTTCAGAACAGGGAAGAGCTTTGTGCAGAGATCATGGCACCGGACCAGCTTGCTGAGAACCGAGCGTACCATCGGGTCCAGCTTCGATGCTCTCTTCTGGATATGGCGGCGGATCTTGTCCTGTTCGCTCTCCTCGCTTTCTTTTTTGGGAAACCGTTGACGGAATATCTGGCCGGTTTTGCGATCATTGGCGATTCATGGGTCCGTCAGTTCACGGCCCTGATGGTGTGTGTTTCTCTCATTCACGTCTGCGTTTCGCTGCCGTTTTCGTTTTTCAGCGGCTGGGTTGTCGAACAGCGTTTTGGTCTGAGCAACCTTACGGCATTTCACTGGCTGCGGAGATGGCTTCTGCAAATGGTGCTCGTTCTGCCGCTGAATTTCTGCCTGATGCTCGGTCTTTTCTGGATCATCCGCGTTACGGGACCTTGGTGGTGGGCGGTCGCTTCGGGTGTTTTCTTTTTCTTTTCCATCGTGCTCGGCACACTTTTCCCGGTGGTGGTCCTGCCGCTTTTTTACCGGGTCGAGCGTCTGGAAGATCCTGCACTCATGGCGAGTTTCCAGAAACTCGCAGGCGCGGTCTCTTTGAAACTTTCGGGGATCTACCGGCTTGATCTTTCCATCGAAACGAGCAAAGCGAACGCCATGATCGCCGGATTCGGGCGGACACGGAGAGTACTGCTTGGAGATACGCTGCTGAAGAATTTCCAAAAGGACGAGATTGCGGCCGTTTTTGCTCATGAGCTGGGACACCATGTCTGCCGGCATATGCTCAAGGGGATGCTCGGAATGCTTTTGGCGAGCTTCGGGGTCTACTGGCTTGCGGATCTGGGACTCCGTTTCTGGTTTGGCGGGTCACTGACTGCGGAACTGAATTACGCAGAACTGCCCGTCTGGTCGATCCTCTTTTTCATGTTTGCGATCAGCATCATCATGGCGGTCCTCGAGCCGTTTCAGAATGCCGTGAGCCGCCGTCATGAGCGGCAGGCGGACGCTCATGCTCTCACGCTCTGCGGTCCCGATGCTCTGCGCCGCGCGTTCGTGAAGCTGGCGATCCAGAACAAAGCGGATCCGTTCCCTTCCGCCTGGGAAGTTTTCTGGCTGCACTCGCACCCTGCCATTGGTGAGCGCATCATGGTGCTTGGTGTACCGGACTCTGGAAAATGTTCCGGGCCGGAGTGCCGGCAGAAGATGCCGGGGATCGGAGTTGCCCGGTGTTTGTGCCAAAAATCAAAGCTGCGCTCCGGAACGGGACTGCGGCGGAGAACGCGTCTGTTTTCCAGAACGGAGCTGTGTCCCGGGCAGAGGAGTGATTTCCGAAGAAAACGGAAACTGCGGGCCGGTGTATCTGCGTCTTCCAGAACGGAAGTACGGTTCGGGAGGCGTGTCTCTTCCTGTGCGGGAATGCGGACTGCTGCGGGGACGGCATTCAGGGCAGGGCAGCGTCAGAGAAAGAGAATGTGCTCCGGAACGGGACTCAGGCAGAAAACGGAACTGCGGCCCGGCATGACGCTGGCTGGCAGGTGTCGGAGTCTTAAACGCAAAAAACGCTGAGTCACTGTCCTGCTGCGGTCTGGGAGTTCTCCTGTTTTGAAAAAAATGGGGCACGCTTTGGGAAACGTGCCCCGTATTTGCAGAAATACTGGATCAATGCTGCGTTTTACGCGTTCTTTTTCGCCTCATTCTTTTTTTCAATGCGCATTTCTTCGTGAAAAATGTTGGCGTAGAAATGGTTGATGACTTTGCTGAAGACCTCTTTTTCTTCGTCGGAGATGTCTTTGTACAGCTCGGAAATGTAGGCATTCATCTGAATGCGGAACGAGTTGATGAGCGACATTCCAAAGTCCGAGAGACGGATCTTGACGGCACGGCGGTCTTCCTTGCTCGGTTCACGGCAGAAAATTTTGTTCTGCACCATCGATTCTACCAGAATGGAAGTCGCGGGAACCGTCATGTTCAGGCGTTCGGCCAGTTTTTTCAGATTGATCCCTTCCGGATTGTTTTCGGTCAACAGCAGAAGTGCCATGATCGCTTTCTGCTGACGTACTGTGAGGGATTCCATCAGGGCCACATTTTTTTTGGTCGTGGTCGAGTGCAGCACATTATCGCGCAATTTGTCTGCAATTCCAAAAAACTTGATGAAAACATCCTGTTCGAGACGAAAAACAGTCATGGGAGTCTCCAAATTGATCGATGATTCCGAATCAGTGAAATAATCATTAACTTTTCATAATAATACCACTTTCAGGAAAATTTTCAAGAGGAACAGAGCGTTTTTTGGGGAATTTTTTAGAAAAATTGGGAATCTGCGTCTTTTTTTGCTGGAAAAAAGGATAGATCGTGAAATTGTTGTGTCTGAGACCGGGATCCCTCCGAAACCTTTCCAGTTTTTTTAGGGGAAAATGTGTTTTTTTGCGATTTTTGCAGAAAATAGTTTTGAATGAAAAAGATTTGCCTTTTGGTAAGAATGGGGGCTATTCTTTTCGGACGCGGATCAATTTCGGAGCAGCATACTGCTTTCCGTAGAGATTGCCGTACTTTTTCTGAAGTTCTTCAAAATTCAGATGAAGAAAGGAATAGAGTTCCTCCGGCGGGTTCGTCGCCAGCCAGAAGGAGGCGAGCTGTTCTGCGTAGGCATCGTAGTCTTTCTGGGAGGAGGAGTGCGCATAGCATCGTCCTTCAAAACGCCGAATGTCGCCGTCAAATTTCTCGCTGATGTGCAGAAGTTCGTGTACCGTCGTGGTGAGTTTGTATCGAAAATCCGAATTGAGGAATCGCGGAACGTAAAATCGCAGAATGTAGAGGTACTCCTCTCCCTGCGGATCCAGAACTCGCTGAACGGTGTAGAGCCTTCCGTTTCGCTTGGTCGTGAGCGAACCGTTTTCGAAACGCAGCGGCGTCAGCGTCGCATAGCATCCGTACTGACTTGCCGAGCGCGTCTGCGTGAATCCGACCGCGACCCGGTCCATCCGGATGTGCTGGAGCGCCGCGACTCTGGAGGTCATGCTTTCGCAGATCCTGCGCATTTTTTCGGTAAAATCAAGTCCCTGAGCCGGTTTTGCCATCCGATCGCCTGCTTGTTTTGTTTGAAAGCCGTTAGTTTGCCGTTAGTTTAAAAAAGCTGGAAGTCAGCTAACAGCTAAAAGCTGAATTTCACTTTTTGGATGAGCCGAAAAAAGAACGTTCCGAATGGGATCCGGAACGCTCGATTCTGTTGAGGAACGACTGCGGGAGAGAAGCGGGACGGTTTTTGGGTCCCGCTTCTTCAGGTCAGTCAGTTCAAAGATCCTTTACGGAGTGCGTGAAACTCACGGACCGATCGGACGCGGATTCGGATCGTCGAAATCGCGGGGACCGCGCAGCGTGTAGTACGGATACGGCATCGGACCACAGCCGCGGCAGCAGCCCGGGCACTCACGGCGCGGATAAGCGTGGACGCCATTCGGCTGGACACCGTAGTAGATCGCCTTGCGGCCCGGACCCGGATTCGGGACCCAGTATCCGCCGTGAGCCGCGCCGCCATTGCAGCTGCGGCAATTGCCGTTCACCATACCGGGAACCATTCCCTGCGGAGCTGCTTCGTAGCTTCCGGGAACGAAACCGGGATCCTGTGCCGGCATCGGAGCAGCATTCTGCGGGAGCGCAGGAACCTGGACCGGCTGGGCATTCTGAATGATCGAGGCAGGTGCTGCCGGTTTGGGATCCGGAAGGACCGTCGCGACCGGAGCCGCTTCTTCGACGGCAGCCGGAGCTTCTTCAACGGCGATTGGAGCCGCTTCTTCAACGGCAGCCGGAGCTTCTTCAATCATAATCGGAGCTGCTTCTTCAACGGCAGCCGGAGCTTCTTCAATCGCAATCGGAGCTGCTTCTTCGACGGCGGCGGCAGCTTCGGTCAGCGGCTGGGGGGCCGGATCGGTATTCTGGGCGATTTCGATGACTTTTTCTTTGGATTTTGCCTTGGCTTTCGCGGTTTTCGCAGCTTTTGCCTTCGCCTTCTTGACCGGAGCTTCCGGAATGACGTCCGTGATCGGAGCCTCCTCGCTGCTCGTGAAATCATCGGGGAGCGGCAGATCCAGAACATCGTCAAGATCCGTATCCAACGTTTCATTGTCCGCATCCTGCTCGACCGCGATCCCAAGACCGCTGAAATCATCGAGCGACAGCTCATCCTGCGCACTCACATTTGCTGCCATGGCCATGCTGCAGAGCAGAACGGCAGCGCCGGAGAAAATACTGAAATTCTTTCTCATGGGAACTTCCCTCTTCTCAAAAATTTTATCTCCGGATGCCTTGCGTGTCCCTGCATCAATGAGATCCGTCCACGAACACGGAAAGAGCCGTGCGGGATGCTCACTGTATTTGGAATCCCAAACAAATCCATACCGGAATGTATGAAAACTTAATTCACTGGATCATTTGACCGATCCATGAAGATCTGTCCTTTGGGAATACGATCTCCATGAACTACACAATTCATCGGTTTTCGTTTGGGCCGTTTTATAGCAAATTGTCCGGTTTTGTGCAATTTTCCAATTCCTCTATTTTAAACTTTGACGGTAGTGTCGAATGTTTCGTCGGAGTATTAGTTTTAATCGATTTCACCGATCAAATCGGCCTAAAATTCAAAAAACTAACTTTTGGAAAATATTTCTTATTTTTCGTATTTTAGCTTCAAGCTTTTTAAACTAATAGCTAACGGCTAACAGCTAAAAGCTAAAAAAGCCAACTTGGTTAATTTTTGGTTAATTTTGCCTTAAATTAGGAAAAACCGCCTAAAAACAGTGTCGGTCCCCTTTTTTTAAAGCAGAAAAGATGGTATATTGAGAGTGTGATTTGGAAAAGTGCGCGAGCGTTTTTTCATTGTTTCGCGACTTAGCCGACAGAATATCCTTCCTCCTGCCTGAAAGGGAATTTTTATGAAACAGACCCTGCATTTGACCATTCGTTTGGCATTCGTGATCCTTTTTGCGGTACTTTGTGTTTCCGGGATCCATGCGCAGAATGCCGAGCTTCCGCGGACACTCGTTCCTGAGAACAAAATAGACGTTGCGTGGTGGAAAATGCGCCATGAAGCGAACTGTGCGCGGATCGCTCAGGGAAATGTCGATCTGCTCCTGATCGGTGATTCGATCACGCACGGCTGGGACGGTGCGGGAAAAGAGATCCAGGAATTTTTCTACGGGGAC
>CAZRGJ010000183.1:0-4639 GCA_964599445.1 uncultured Planctomycetaceae bacterium
ATGCGCTCATGACGAACTTCCACCTCCCCAAATCGACGCTCCTGGTCCTCGTCCGCACATTCGGAGGAGACGAACTCCTCAAACGCGCTTACGAGGAAGCCATCGCCAACGAATACCGCTTCTACAGCTACGGTGACGCCATGCTGATTTTGTAAGTTCTTTTTGAAGAACACTAACCGCCGCGCGCTGATACAAAGCTCCTGATTTCGAAAACAGATCCGAGTGCTTGTATCAGCGCGTTTCATATTTTTTCGGGATCTTGACCGTTTTCTATCGGTGAATATCTTGACTATACCTTTTTTGTATGCTATAATAACACATAGCCGAGGCAAATTTTGCCTGAAAACAGAAAAATTTAGAAATTGCCGTAAGATATTTGCATACAATTGGATTCTCAAATTCCTAATATATTAACAGAGTTAAGAATTCCCATTCACACGAAAGGACCCAACATGAGCGACTTCCGGTACACCAGACACGACGACCGCATCGAAATCACCAAATACACCGGCTCCGCCTCCTCCGTCACCATCCCCTCGACCATCGACGGCCTCCCCGTCACGAGCATTGGAAATTCTGTGTTCCGCAACTGCACGAGCCTCAAGTCGGTGATGATCCCTAAAAACGTTACGAGCATTGGAAATTCTGTATTCCGCAACTGCACGAGCCTCACGTCGGTAACGATTCCCCAAAGCGTGACGAACATTCGAGAGAACGTGTTCTACAGTTGCACCAGCCTCAAGTCCGTGACGATCCCCGACAGCGTGACGAACATTGGAGATTCCGCGTTCTACAGCTGCGCCAGCCTCAAGTCCGTGACGATCCCTGAAAGCGTGAAAGAGATTGCCGGTAACGCGTTTGAAAATTGCAGCAGATCGATTACGATCCATGGGAAGTACGGGGCTTGTGCCCAACGCTATGCCAAGCAAAAAAATATACGTTTCAAGGGTAAATATTCAGCAGCAGCAGCACGTCGAAGTTTCATCCTTGCTATCGTGTTTTTTACAGTACTTTTTTCGTGGTGGGTGATCGACGAACGATTCGAATTTCGATACAAGAGAGATGGCGATTCTCTCATCCTCGTAGAATATACAGGCTCCGCCCCTGATGTGAAGATCCCCGACGGCGTAACGAGCATTGGAACGCGTGCGTTCTCCTTCTGCAAGAGTCTCTAGTCCGTGAAGATCCCCGACAGCATGACGAACATTGGAGATTCCGCGTTCAGTTTCTGCAAGAGCCTCACGTCCGTGACGATCCCTAACAGCGTGACGAGCATTGGAGATTACGCGTTCTACGAGTGCGACCGCCTCACGTTAGTGACGATCCCCGATAGCGTAACGAGCATTGGATATAGCGTGTTTTCCAGCTACTCCAGCCTCACGATCTACGGCAAAGCTGGCTCGGAGGCGGAACGGTATGCGGAAGAGAATGGGATCCAATTCGAAGTAGAGTAACAGTTTGATTTTTCGCACGGAGGATGCGGAGGGGGTGGACATTTGGCTGCGCTCACCGCGTCCTTTGCGTTTTCTTGACGTCTCTGCGCGAGTTTTCCCAGTCTGCCGGCTCTTCTTTTCCCCAAACACGGCATTTTCAGTGAAGAAATACAGGCAGTTCTCCGATGATTTATTAGAATGAATCGTTTATTTTAAAAGGAGAATGAAAAATGGCAAACGAACGAGTGCTGGTCATTCCGACCCAATATTTTCACCAGCTGGGCTGGTTTCAGGGATTTACGGCGGAGGCGGAGAAGTTCATCCCGCAGATCCTGGATGCCTCGGTCGGGAGTTTTCGTCCGAGGAGTGAAGTGGAACAGGATCCCGGTTTTAAACAGCTGATCCCGTACATGATCTTCCGGTGGACGGATGCGGACGGACAGACGCACATTTTCCGCTACACGCGGGGAAAGGGAATGGGAGAAGGGCGCCTTCATCTCAAGCACAGTGTCGGAGTCGGAGGCCATCTTTCCGAAGAGGACTGCGAAGGCGCCGCCGACAATTCGGCCGTCTACCATACGGGAATGGAACGGGAACGGACGGAGGAAGTCCGGATCGAAACGGAGATCCTCGGTGAATCGATCGTCGGTCTGATCAACGACGACGAAAGCGAAGTCGGAAAAGTCCACCTCGGCGTCGTGCACGTGATCGATGTGGCGGAACCCCGTGTTTTTCCGAACGAAAAAGACGTTCTGGAAACCGGCTTTTTTCCTGTCGCGGAACTTTTGAAGGATCTGGACGGCTACGAGACGTGGTCTTCGCTCACGCTTGAAGCACTCTGGGGCGAAAAGAAGAACTGAGCCATGAAAAAGCGCAGCCGAATACTTTCCCAGAGCCTCACCCTGCTCCTGATTTTTCTGCTAACCGGGGGAACACAGAGTCTTCCGGCTGAAGAAAAAATTCCATCCCAAGAAGTCGGCAGCCAACAGAAAATCGGCAGTCCGCAGGCCGCACAAGGATCCGAAAATCAGAATTTTGCGCAAAGTTCCTCCGACGAGGACGCAAACCGAGGGGAAATCCCATCCGGCAGTCTGCTCCTAAGTGAGGGGATCGCACCGAACGTGACGTTTGAAGGATGGGATCCTCAAAACGAACGGTTCATTTTCCTACGGAACGGACGTCAGTTTGCCTTCGAGCCGACCCGTTTTCTTCGGTGGGGGAATCTGGCAGAATTTTCCGTAACGGAAGCCGCTCTCGTACTTTCAGACGGAAGCATATTCTGTGGTCTCCCGCTTTCCTCCCGAGTTCGGCAGCCCGAAGCAGAAAAAGGATCCGCCGAATCAGACGCCTCCGCGTCTTCGTCTTCATTCAGACCGCAGGAAGTTCTTGAATGGGAAAATCCATTCTTCGGCACGCTCACCTTTTCCCTGAATGAATTGGGCGGGATCCTTTTCCCGGGAATTCCCAACACACAAAGAGAACCGATTCTTCCTGAGATCCTCCATGCATCCCGCGGCAGAGACGTCCTCGTCTTCCGAACGGGAGAACGGATCGAGGGGGAATTTCTCGGCATTTCAGAAGAAAGCGTCCGTTTCCAGACTCGTGCGCTCAGTCCGCCGCCCACAGAAACCTTTCTTCCTGCCTCCCAGATCCTGGAGATCTCCCAATCCCGGATCGCCGCGCTTCTTTTTTCAACAGAACTCCAGATCCGCGCACCGTTTTCCGGCATCGGAAAATACTTCTGGATCGGCCTTTCAGACGGATCCATCCTCCGCATGAGTCCGCAGGATGCCCGTTTCCCGCTGACCTCCGTGACGCGCGATTCGGTCTGCTATCTCGAATCTCCGCAGGAATCGCAGAAGTTTTTTGACTCGACACTCACCTCTGCCGCTGCCGAGATCCCGGAACTCCGCTGGCTGGACGAGATCCCGCCGAGTGAAGTTCATTCGCAGAAATCGTCTGACGGACAGATACTCCTTACGCAGTCCGCCTTTTGGAATGCCCGGGCATCCGCTCACGGTCAAAGATTACGTCCGTGGGGAAAGGTGAGCCGCCGAGGTCTGGGAGTTCAGGGAAACGTCTCCCTGATCTGGAAACTGGACACGCATTTCAGCGTCTTCGGTGCGATTCCGGCTCTGGAAGATCCGATCCCCGGTGTTTCGGTCCGATTTCGGGTCTATGCGGACCAGAAGCTCGCGGCAGAATGTACATTGACGTCCGACTCCCGGCCGGAACTCCTACGCGTCCCGATCGACGACGCCTCCGAACTCCGTCTCGAAAGCGAGGTCATTCCGCCGGAGGGGAGCCTCCTCACGCCATCCGTCAACGCCTGCTGGCTCGACGCCTTCCTGGTCCCCTCTGAAAACTGAACCAGACTGCGACACGCCGGATTTCGATCAGAAAAAACCGCAGGTTCCAATTTGAAAAACAGGCTCCATCTCCGAAAAAAAGAATCTGACTGCGAGAGAATTGGCCCAACTATCTCCCAAACTGGATCGGTTCACGGAACATTCAGTTCACGCTGGACCCGACTCTCAGGACCTCCGATCCGGATCCGCCCTTCCGATTCCCAGGACACCGGAAGAAAAAGAGTCTCTTTCCCAAAATCATGCAGCCCCAAACTGAACAGCGGGAGTCTCCGGACCAAAGAGCCATCCGTCAGGGAGAAAATATCGAGCGAGACCTCGCCGCGTTCTCCCAAAAGGAGACTCGGAACATACGCAAACCGTTCATCCGCCAACGGATTCCCGACGTAGGTCCTTCGCGGAGTCTCGGGGACCGCGATCCCAAGGAGTGCACCATCCCGAGCCATATCCAGAAACGCCAGGTACGTCTGCGGCCGGGTCTCGCTGATCCCCTCCGGCCAAAACGTCACGCGTGTCCCCATCCGGACCGCCAAAACGTTCGTTTCCCGGCTGAAAGCTCCAAAATTCGGCACCTCCGCCATTTCTTCCGCCAAATTCCGTTTCCGATCAGAAAAAAGTGTCCCGCGCTGCTCTTCCGGCAAAAGATCCTCAAAAAGAACACGCCCTTCCCGATCGTTTACCTGAACCATCGAGACCCGAAGTCCCTGCACGGGTTCCCGGTCTGCCGATTTCCGGGGAGCTTCGGAAAGTTTCCGGCACTCCGTCAGCCTGGAGCTTAAAATTTCCGGAGAAGGCAGTTCCCGCAGGATCCTCGCGTTGGGGACATTTTTCGAAACCAAA
>CAZRGJ010000183.1:4649-5947 GCA_964599445.1 uncultured Planctomycetaceae bacterium
CTCTCCGCCTCTTCAAAACGTCCATCATTCCAGGCAGAAACGGCAAGAAGCTCCAAAAGCTCGCACTCAAATGAAGAATACGGATTGCGCCGACGGATACTTTCCAGCCGCACGTCAGACGCCCCTCCATGAAACAGCACGTCCCCTTCTGCATGATCTTCCGATGCCGTTTCCCGCAAAATTCCCAACGCGGAGAGTTCCGCACAGACATTAGCGTCCATATACTCAACCCAGGTCTTCCTTCCCTCTTCCGAAAGCCCAAGGACCCACTCTCGGCAGACTTCCCCTACCGTCCGCGGGCAAACAGCAGACTCACCGGTACCGTTCTTTTTCCAAATCCAGTCACCAGAAAACTCGATCCCGCCGGGCATATTCCGCTCAGTCCCAGGAACGAATCGGTCTTCCCAAAGCAGCAGGAAACCGCTCATTTCCGAAAACGCACTTTCCCAATCTTCCGACCGGAGCTTCGCTTCAATGGCCCAAAATCGCTCCGTTTCCTCAGGTGAAAGTTCCGGGAACCGCACATCCTGAAGTGCCGCAGCACTCAATCCCGAAATGGCCGGCATTGCCTCACTTTCCCAGATCCATCCTGCTCAAAAAGAGTTTCTTCAAAATGTTCCGGCATCCAGCCTTCTGCCCCAAAGGAAAATTGGGCTAAATTCAGAACTCCCGCCAAAATCAGCAGCACAGCCCCCCTCCGGAGCAGCTCTCTCCGTCTCGCGGCTCTCTTACGATGAAGCCCACTGCGCTCCATTTCCAGTCACTCCTTCCTGCCCAATTAAAAACTCACGCACAGTCTGTTTCTCAGGACAGCCGGCACATCTGGTCAGGTACACTGTCCGCTCAGCCATCCTTTTTAGCTCCCATTTTTGAATTTGGATCCCGAGTTTCCCGGAAACGCTTCAAAAACATTTCGATCTGGTAGAGAACGAGCGGATTTTGTCTGACGATGAGCGTTTTGCTCGGCAGGTCAAAATAAATGGCTCCGGCCCCGCCGTTTCGCATCCACGAACCGGTTTCGATAGTGGAGCAGATCCCGTTGATGATCGTCCCGGCGGCCGCGGAATTCCGGATCAGATCGCCGACCGGATAGAAATCCACGAGCATTTTTCTGCAGGATTCCTGGTAGGTCGTGAGGAAAAAAACGTTTTCGTCTACCGGATAGCAGAACAGCGGAACATTTTTCAAAATATCGGTCGCCGCCTCCTCCATCGGAATTCCTTCAAAACGATAGACACACGGAAGGTCAAGGATCGATTTCGGAAGCTCACGCTTTTTCCCGTCAAAATCAGGAACAT
>CAZRGJ010000184.1:0-5895 GCA_964599445.1 uncultured Planctomycetaceae bacterium
AGAACTTTGCATCACCTTCTGTTTCTGCGGGAAATCTTGATTTTTTCAGAAAAATTTCCATTCGACGGCTTGCAGATTTTGCGAATTTGGTGTAGAATGGACGCTGATTTATTTGCCCTCCCTTTTAATTTCAAGAAAGGATAAAAACATGAAGTCTTTTTTCTCGCTCTTTTTGAGTCTTGCAGTCCTTGCCGGCGGTTCGGTATTCGCTGCAGACGGGATCCCCGCAGATAAGCCGGTCCCGGAAGGTTTCGTTTCGCTGTTTGACGGCAAAACATTCGACGGCTGGAACGGCAATCCGGACCATTGGACGATCGAAGACGGCTGCCTGACCGGCGTCACGACGAAAGAGAAACCGTGCCGGCACAGCCAGTTCCTCATCTGGGAAAACGGCGAAGTCGCGGACTTTGAGCTTCAGGCCGACTTTTGCCTCCATGCGTGCAATTCCGGCATTCAGTACCGCGCGGTCCGGAATCCCGCACTCCCCTGGGGGCTGAACGGCTACCAGGCAGACATCGCGGGGCCGCGGCACATGGGGATCGTTTACGGTGAGAATTTCCGCGCCATTCTCTGCGAACGCGGGAAACAGACCACCATCGGAACTGACGGAAAGCCGGTCGTGACCGGTGAGATCGGTGACACCAATGAGATCCTGTCCCACATCAACGTCAATGGATGGAATACGTACCGGATCGTCGCGAAAGGAAACCTCCTCACGCAGTATATCAACGGGCACAAGGTCTCCGAACTGATCGACGAAGACGACATCGCGCGCTTCAGCGGTCTGATCGGCTTCCAGCTTCATCCCGGACCGCCGATGAAGGTCCAGTTCAAAAACATCTTCCTGAAGAAACTGAACTAAGAGTTCAACACCGCGAGCCGCGGCCGGCGTGACCGACTGCGGCTCACCTGCGAGATTTCTGCTAAACGCCTTTCCCCATCTCGAATGCCTTCGCCATGGCGTCGGTTTTCTTGAGGACGTCTCCTTTTTCCTGAACATCTCCGACGAGCAGGACGCCCTTTTCCGTGCATTCTTCAAAACAGTCGCGCGTGCAGCCGCGGAGCGATTCTGCCGTCAGTTCCAGATTGGCAGTCTCCGGATCCCAGGCCGTCGCGAGGAAGTAAATATCGGCGCGGACCTCGGTGTAGACCGGAACGAGTCGGTCGATGAAGACTTTCATCTGGCCAGACATCGTGTAGAAATAGACTGGCGTCGCGAAAACAAGTACATCGGCGGCCCGAACTTTCTCCGCGAGTTCGTTCATGCCGTCATTCTGGAAGCATTTTCCGGTTTTCGCGCAGGCATAGCATCCTTGGCAGTAACCGAGTTTCATTTCATTCAGACACACGATCTCGACCTGATTTCCGGCTGACTCGGCACCTTTGCCGAATTCCTGAGCCAGAAGGTCGGAATTGCCGTTTTTTCGCGGCGACGACGAGATAATGAGCACTTTTTTCATTTTTCAACTCTCCCTTGAAAAAAGCCAATGGATCTGCATTCCGGCAGGATGATCTTCCTGGATCGTCTGCCGACACTCCGAATCTTAGCGCATTTTTCTTCGCGCGTCAAGAGCAGTGACTCTCTTTTTCGTGAAATCGCGATTTTACGCATTTTCTCATGGAGCTTCCATTTCGCACCTCCGGCGCACACAAAATTTTTGAAATTTCGAAATTTTTTCCATTTCAATTTCATTCAGTGGTAAAATTTACCGATACTTGCAATAATAGTGGCTCTGTGGACAGGGTACGCTATCGATCAATTTACATCATGGAGGATTTTGGAATGGAATCCAAAGAAAGAAAAGCCCGCAGGAAAGCGGGTAAGAAGCTGGCAGCGGTCTGTATGCTGAGCCTTCTCGGAGTCTATGCGGCTCTGGAAGATCAGGCGTACGCAGACATCACCGCCGGCAGCCAGGCAGAACTGACGACGCATCTTGGTATTGTGCAGGATACGGCGATCGGTTTCTCCGGGCAGATCTCACTCGGAAGCACGCTCGAGATCGGTGCGTCCAATACGATCGATCTTTTGGGGCAGGAGTTCACGCAGAACGGGAACTCTCTGAAATTCGCACAGGACGGCACGATCCTGACGATCAAAAACAATCCGACCGATGCGGCACTTGCGTCCGATATTAATGCGAAGAACGACCGTCTCATCTTCACGAGCTTCCAGGCTGCGGCAGATTCCGCGAAAGGCTCGATCGTTCTGGACGGCATCACGCAGAATAATGACGCGGGATTTACGCTTGACGGAGTGGATCTGACGCTCAAAAACGGCTCATCTCTGGTGCTCGAAAAAGTTACCGTGACGGAAGAGACCGACGAAAACGGCGACACCGTCTCCAAAACGAATTCCGAAGCCCAGCTGATGACGCAAATTAATGCATCTCTGGTCGTTGACGGCCTCAGCTCCCTCTACGCAGGAAGCCACACGGTCTCCGGCTCCTCGGACATTCAGGTCCTCGGCGGAAGTAATGTTTTCCTCGGCGATTTCACCGCGGGGGTCCCGGAAGGCGAAACGCTTTCCATCAAGATCGAGGGGGCCGGTGAGATTCCGGCCGAGAAAGAAGGCGACGAACCGACGGTCCAGAATTCCCAGCTGACGCTCGATTCTTTCTCGCTTGCGTCAGATTCCAAAGGGAAAGTCGAATTCAGTCTGAATGATTCCGGCGTGCTCTACTCGGAAAAAGCACTCGCGATGAACGAAAACGTCACCATGAACGTCGCGGGCGGTTACGCGCAGGCGAAAGAGTGGACGCTCGACGGCACTTCCGTGAATCTGACCGAAGGCGGACAGTTCATCGGCATCGACAAAGTGGACCTGACTCTGCGTGACGGCGGAACGCTCAACGTCGACGGAGGCTCCAATTTCTTCGCGGGCGATCCCTCCAATGATGCCGTCACGGGCACCATGAATATCGCCGCCGCTGACGGAACCGCGACGGTCAACGCGACCGGAAATTCCCAGATCTACGGCACAAACCAGCTCAACATTACCGCGAACGCTGACAGTACGCTCACGTTCAACATCAGCGGGAAAGAAAACACAAACGGCGGCGTGACGCTCGTCAGTTCCATCTCTGGGACATACGTCGGCGGCAATGGCACCGTCGACATGGTCATCGGCGACTACGGGTCCATCGGAAGCTGCTCGGATATGGTCTTCGGAACGACGGAAGGCGGGACGGTCAACTTCTCCATGAAGGGCGCGAACGCTTTCTCGATCACCGGCATCGCCTCCAACATAGAGGACGACATGGGCCAGCTCACCATCGGTCAGCACGGCACGGTCAACATGGAGATCGGCGACGGCGCATTTATGCAGGGCCTCAAACAGGTCAGCGTCGCTTCGAATGAAGACGCCAGCGTGAACCTCACTCTGGACGGCGGCTACCTCCGCAGTGCGGAATTCTCTACCGATTCCAGCGGAAATACGAGCCTCGGCGGTTCCAGCACCATGATCCTCGGCGATAAAGGGACCGCGGACGTGACGCTGAAAAACAAAGGCTCGCTCATCAGCTCCGGCGACATGATCGTCGGTAAAGACGGTATTGCGAAAGTGCACTGTTCCGGTACGGTCTCCGCAGGCGGAAAACTCGTCGTCGGACAGAACGCAAACACGGAACAGTCCTCGCTCATCCTCAAGGACAGCTATGTCGAGGCGAACGGCATCGTCGTCGGTGAAGCCGAAGGAAGCAGCGGTTCCTTCAAACTCAGCGGCAGCGGTTCGATGCTCTACATTTCCGGTTCGGAAAACACGCTTTCCGCTGCGGGGAATGGTTCCGTCACCATCGAAGGACTCAATCTCACGAAAGACGGTCAGCTCCAGTCCTACGTCCATCTGGAAGACAAAGCGCAGATCGTCGCGAATGACGGGATCACCGTGAAGGACTCGTATATTTACGCGGCCGGAAACGCATTCCTGAACGGCGGGGCGAAAGGCGTCCGTTTCTCCAATTCCATCGTGAATAATGTGGACGGTAATCTTCAGACTGTCGGCGACACCACCTTCACCTCCGGTTCGACGTACGTCGCGGGTCTCGGAACGGACGGTTCCACCAACGTTCTGAAAGTCAACGACGGCTCGCTCCGGATCGAAGACGGCGCGAAACTGGAATTTTACTTCAAGGATTCCGGTGCCATCACCGGTACAGACTGGACTATTGCCGAGGTCGATTCCGAAAATGCGAACGACAAGATCTCCGGCGACTGGGACATCACGACGCAGATGGACATCTACACATTTGCGAAGAACGAGGAACTCAGTACGGACCAGAAGTACGTCCTGACCTCCACGCTGCGCAAGGAATTCTTTACCGTCCGCGCCAACAGCCTCCAGCTTGCGCGTCAGTCGCTCTGGACGGCCGTGGATGACCGAATTTCCTGGAACTCCTGCGGTCAGGCATACTGCGGGGAACGCACACCGTTCAACCAGTATGATCTGAAATCCTCCTTCTGGGCGAAAGCCGGGTATCGCGGTCTTGACGTCAAGGGAGCCGGCGGATACAATATTGACGCCTTCAACATGACCGTCGGTGCGGACTGTGCGTTTGAGGAATACTTCGCGGCCGGTGCGTTCTTCAACTTCAGCAGTCCTGAAATGGAAGAAGACTACGAATCGGCAGATGCGTCCAACTACTCCTTCGGCATCTACGGCGGGTACCGCACGTGGAATGGAATCGAGCTGCGCGGTACGTTTGCGTACACCTTCAGCAAATACGATCTCATGCGCAACATGGGAAACTCCGGCTGGGCAACGACCGACTTCTACGGCTCCGGTCTGACCGCGAGCATCGAAGCGGCCCGTCCGTTCACGTTCGGGAATCTTGTCCTGCGTCCGATCTTTGCCGTCGACACGGAATGCGTCTGGCAGGATGAAGCCGTCGAAAGCGGTGCGTATGCTCTTCAATACGGCAAACTGGACGACACGTGGACCTTTGCGCGCCTCGGAGCGAAAGTCGACTTTGCGCCGACGCAGCGTCTGAATCTCCGCGGAAAGCTCTTCTACGCCATTCAGCTCGACGACCAGGGCGCGACCGAAATGGATGCCCAGTTCGCCGGTACGTATGAGACGGTCCACCTTGTCGGTGCGAAAGTTGCGGACGACTACTTTAACCTTGGCCTGTCTGCCTCGTACATGTGGAGCGACAAACTCACGCTCTTCACCGACTATGATGGATTCTTCGCCGACGAAGCGGAATCCCACCTCGTTCACGGCGGTTTCCAGATCAACTTCTAAACCGCACGGTCTGAACGTCACTTAAATCTAAAGAACGCGAGAGGAAACTTTCGCGTTCTTTTTTGCGTTTCCTCGCAGGGGAGCTGTCTCGCAATTCGCAGGCCGATCCGTTTTTCAGAATGTGTGTCGTGCTTTCCGTTTTCCATTCCGAAGCAGATGCCGAACATCGCGAGGCGAAATGTGTTCGTGCTCCCGCACGGAAACAGATCAGGAAGTACGGGCATTTTTTCAGAGAGAATCGGTTTTTTGGGGAATTTTCTGCGTCATCTACTTGACAGAGGCAGCGGAATCGGTTAAAATAAAGTAGTGTGAAGTTTTCTCTTCCCGATTTTACCCAGGAGTTTTTCATGAGCCAGAATTTACTCAACGAATTTCCGGAAATCATCCAGTGCAATGAACCTCTTGCGATGCACACGTGGTTCCAGCTCGGCGGAAATGCGGAATTTTACGCCGAACCGGAATCGTGGGAAACGCTCATTCGACTCCTTCAGTATGCTTCTTCCAATGCGATCCCGGTCCGGATCCTTGGCGCAGGGTCAAATATTCTCGTTCGGAGTACGGAAGTCGCCGGTCTGGTCATTCATGCTGGCGAGAATCTTCCGATGACTCTTGAGATCGACGGCAGTACGGTCCGCGTCAGCGGAAACGTTCCGCTT
>CAZRGJ010000185.1:0-5861 GCA_964599445.1 uncultured Planctomycetaceae bacterium
CTCTTCACGGGCAGCCAGACGGCTCTCGAAGAGTGCCGTCGTGCGTGGGACCTTTCGCCGAAAATCTTAACCACTGAACTCACAGAAGCACACAGAAGGGAACACGAAAAGACACAAAATGGATTTAAACTATTTTTAATTGCCATTTTGTGTCTTTCGCATTTTTTAGGGGCTTTCGTGTTTCCCCTTTTCAGTGTCTTCTGTGGGTCTCTCAGTGCTCTCCTGGCAAAAAGCACACGCATTTACCGGATGGACCGGGAGATATTCCGCTTTAAAACGCGGGCGGAAATTGTGCGATTTTCAAAACCGCCGCTTCATACGGTCGGAGCGTCACGGTCGAAGCCAAAACGGGTGCCGAACCATCCTCTTCATTCGTCAGAAGCAGCTGGACCGTCTTTTCCTGAATTTCACTCCAAAGTTCTTCCGAGAGTTTCACGTCGGCTTCATGAGCCCGGTAATTGCACAAAACGAGCAGTTTTTCACTCTCCGTGACCCGCAGATACGCAAATGTGTCCGGATCCTCCAGGTCGAGCGGTTCGTATCGTCCGGTCGTGAGGATCGCGTGTTCTTTCCGCAATGCGATGAGTTTCTGGTAGAATCGGAAGACAGAATTTTCCCGCGTGAGCTGATCCTTCGCATTGATCTGCAGATAATTCGGGTTCACCGGGATCCACGGTTTTCCATCCGAAAATCCGGCATTCGGCGAATCGTCCCACTGCATCGGCGTCCGGGCATTGTCGCGGCCTCGGAGCGAGATCAATTCGAGCATCTCCTCCTCCGTGTGGATCCCGTTTCCCACAAAATGCTCCCACGCATTGAGGCTTTCCAGGTCGCGCACTTCGGAAATGTCGCGGAACGGGTAGTTCGTCATTCCGAGTTCCTCCCCCTGAAAAACATACGGCGTTCCCTGCATCATGTGCGTGCAGAGAGCAGACATTTTGGCAGATTTTTCCCGAAGCGGACCTTCCGCGTCGCCGAAACGGGAGAAAATGCGAGGCTGGTCGTGATTGCACCAGTACAGACTATTCCACGCGCGTCCGTAAAGATTCGTCTGCCAGTACGCCATCAGTTTTTTGAGTGCCGGCAATTCGATTTTTCGGTGCGTCCACTTGAAGGAATCGCCGCCGTCGAGATCCATGTGCTGGAACTGGAAGATCATGCTGAAGATGGACCCGTCCTCATTCGCGAAGATCTCTGCGCGTTCCGGAGTAGATTCGGACATTTCCGCGACGGTCATGATGTTTTCGTATTTCGAAAGCACTTCCCGGTTCAGTTCCCGAGCAAACGCTTCAAAATGCGGACCGAAAGAGGCGCAGGGACGAATGTTTCCGTCCGGAGAATCCGTAAACGCGGGGTCTTTCGAAATATAGCAGACTGCATCGAGCCGGAAACCATCCACCCCTTTGTCGAGCCACCAGCGCATCATGCGGAAAAGTTCCTCCCGCAGTTCCGGCGACTCCCAGTTCAGATCGGGCTGCATCGGCGAGAAAATATGGAGGTAGTGGTCCCCGTTTTCGCCGCACTGCGTCCACGCACTCCCGCCGAAAATGGCCTCCCAGTTATTCGGTGCGCCGCCGTTTTTTCCTTCTTTCCAAATATAGTAGTCCCGATACGGATTCGGAATTCCCTGCGGATTTTCGCGTCCTTTTTTGCTCTCAAGGAACCATGGATGCTCGCAGGAAGTATGGTTCAGCACCATATCGATGAGGATCCGGATCCCGCGCCGATGTGCTTCTTCGATGAGACGCTCTGCCTCTTCCATCGTGCCAAAATCAGGGTGGATCGCCTGGTAATCCGTAATATCATACCCATTATCGTAGTCGGAGGACGCATAAAATGGGCAGATCCAGATCGCACCGCAGCCAAGTTCCTTCACGTAGTCCAGTTTTTCGATGATCCCGGCAAGGTCTCCGATGCCGTCGCCGTTCGTGTCGCGGAAACTTCGCGGATAGATCTGGTAAACGACGCAGTTTTTCCACCATTTTGCTTCACGTTTCATTCGTATCTTCCTTTTTTTGAGGAGTTCGGACGAGGATTTTTCAACATTTTAGCATGATCTTCCCCAAAACGCAAGAGGGATCCGCCGATTTCTTCTCCGGAAAACAGAAGTTCAGGGAATCGACTTTTTCCAACGTTTTCACGCTGAGACCGGATCGGAGCCACAGCGGTCAGGTACATCGAAAGAGGAGAGCGAAAAAGGAAAGAAAAGGGGATGAAAAGAACGGAAGGAAAAGAAAAAAGCTTAGCTGCCCGTTCGCGAATCAAGAAGGGAAAGTGCCGATTTTCCAGGAATGCAGGAAACGATTCATTCAAGGAGGAAACCGAACGAACGAGCGCTAAGCTTCAGGAGAGTACGTTTTGGGGAACTCGCGTTCCCGGAGGAGCGCATTTTCGCGCAGAGAAACTCAATCTTTCCGGCAGCCGCAGGATCCGTGACCGCAGCAGGAATGGTTTTCCCGGGGTTCATCGTGACCGCATCCGCCATGTCCGCAGGATCCGTGACCGCAGCAGGAATCAAGCGAACTCATTTTTCCGTGTCCGCCGCATCCGCAGCCGCAATGCGTTTCGGATTCGGGATCTTCGGAACCGTGCCGGTCGAACGCACAGTTCTTGCAGGACGAACACTTCCCGGAGCGGATGCTTTTCAGGAAGGAACGCACCGTCAGCACACAGGCCGTGAGGACGATGAGGGCAACGATGAGGTTTTCGATCATGGAAAATTCTCCGATTGGTTCCCGGCAGACAAACGCCTGCTGGTGGGGGATCCAGGGAACGCAGACTACATTCCGCACATGGTTCCGATCTGGTAGATCGCCGTGCAGATGATCCACGCGATCACGGTCAGTCCGACATACTGGCCGACGGCCCATTTCCAGCCGGCTTCGCGAACGACGACGCCAACGGTGGCGCAGCAGGGAGCCGCGATGAGGGAGAAGAGGAGGAAACACCAGCCGACGAGCATCGAGCGGGATTCGCTCACTTCGCCGTTCACCGAAGCGTACTGGGTCTTCAGTTTCTGACCGAGTTTCAGGACATTCTCTTCGCCGACCTCTTCATCTTCCACGTCGCCGCCCTGGTAAACGATGGCCATCTGAGCGACGAAGACTTCTTTTGCCGCAAACGCTCCGAGGAATGCCGTACCGACGCGCCAGTCCATCCCCATCGGCGTCATGAGCGGCTCAATGGCCTTTCCGATCTTGCCGGAGTAGCTGTACTCAAGCGCAGCTTCTGCGATCCGTTCTTCCTGAGCCGCGGCCAGCGCGTCTTCCGGAGAGACTTCTTCAACGTCCGCGACACTTTCAGCAGGCACGGTTTCAGCCGGGGCAGCCTGTGTTTCAGTCTCATCCGGGACGGTTTCGGCGGCAGTTTCTTCCGGAACATTCACCGTCATCTCGGCCGCAACAGAGGCCGCGATTTTCTCGGCTTCCGCATCGGGAAGCTGCGGGAATGTCGCCAGGGCCCAAAGGATGATGGAGAGTCCCAGGATGATCGTACCGGCTTTTTTCAGGTAGATCCATCCGCGTTCAAGCGTCTTGACTCCGACCGTCCGGAGCGTCGGCACGTGCCATGCGGGAAGTTCCATCACGAACGGGACGGGTTCACCGCGAAGGATCGAGACACGCAGGAGTTTCGCAAGCACGATCGCGAGCGCAATACCGGCCACATAGACGAGGAAAAGTACAATTCCACTCCATGCCTGCGGGAAAAACGCGGGAATGAGGAGCGTATAGATCGGCATTCGGGCACCGCAGCTCATCAGAGGGAGGACGAAGATCGTCGCGAGACGTTCCCGCCGATTATCGAGCGTACGCGTCGCCATGATGCCTGGGACCGTGCATCCAAAACCGACCATCATCGGAATGAAACTCTTTCCGTGCAGACCAACTTTCGCCATGAAGCGGTCCATCACGACAGCGGCACGCGCCATATACCCGGAGTCTTCAAGGATCGAGATGGCCAGGAAAAGGAGTACGATATTCGGCAGAAAGACCACCACTCCGCCGACGCCCGCAATGACGCCGTCCAGAATCAGCGATTTCAGGAGACTTTCCGAATCCTCGGCCCAGAAACTGCCCACTTTTTCCGAAAGTGCTTCAACCCCACTCTCAATCCAGCCCATCGGATACTCGCCGACAGTGAAGGTCAACTGGAAAATCAAGTACAGCATCAGAAAAAAGAGAGGCAGTCCCAGGAACCGATGGAGAAACAGTCGGTCAAGGAAACTGGTCTTCACGGGGCCTTTGGCTTTTGCCGTCGAGATCATCTGCGGAAGAATACGGGAAACCGCCCCATAGTACAGTGCCGCATTTTCCGTCTCGGAACGCTCCGCATCTGCCTTCGGCGCAACATTTTCAGAGCCGGAGGCCAGCTCTTCTAGAAGCGTTCGGGGAAGCTCGCCTTTCAGAGAAAGATCTTTCAGCCACTGAGGCACATCTTCGGGAACCATGCCGTTTTCGAGTTCACCCGCCAAAGAAACGACCTTCTCCGACATTTCACGGACGCCTTCCCCCGTGAAGCCCACACATTCAAGGACCGGCAAGCGGAGCCACTCCGAAATCTCCCCCTTTCGGAATTCAATGCCCCGCCGCCGGGCCAGGTCGCACATATTCAGCACAAAAATCATCGGCACATTCAGCTCACGAAGCTGAAGCGTCAAAAAAAGACTGCGTTCCAGATTGCACGCATCCACGATATTCACCAGGATCATGCCGGAATCACGATTTTCAAGCAGATACTGCCGGGCAGCCTCCTCATCTTCAGAATGTGCATCCATACTGTATGCACCCGGAAGATCCACCACCTTGAACGTCTTACCGCCAATCGTGCATTTTCCTTCCTTCTTCTCAACAGTCACGCCGGGATAGTTCCCCACATGCTGACGAGCACCGGTCAGTTGATTGAAAATCGTGGACTTTCCGCAGTTCGGATTGCCCGCAAGCACGATCTGAAATTCTTTCATTGAAACGCCTCTTTTTTGCCAACGATCAAAAGTTTTAGCTTAGCCTAAAACCCGTTCTCAAAAAAACGCCCCGCTCGATTTCCGCAAGGCATTTTGGAGGAATCTAATCTTCCAGCTGGATCATCTGCGCCAAACCGCGCCCAAGAACCAACTGAGCACCACGGCACGAAACGATCGCCGCACCATGAAGAGAGCTCTGAAGGATCTCGATCTCAGAACCCGGAACGAGTCCCATCGCCGCAAGTTTCCCCTGAACCATATCGCTGGTCAAAATTTCGCTGACACGATGACGATTTCCTTTTTGTGCATTCGAAAGGACCATCTTTTCCTCCATTTCAGCTCGATTTTAGTCTGCCCATAACTTTAGGTATGTCTAAAATATACCCAATTTTAAATTTTTCGCAAGGGGGGGAGTCCAAAAAAACCAAAAAATTTTAGGTTTTCCTAAAAAACCGCATTCCAGCCATTAAACTTCCCTTTCAAGCGACGGTCTAAACCCGGATGCGAAACTCACAAAAAACACGAAATGGTACGATGCAGCTTCTTAAACTTCTTGAAATATTGAAAATGGCTTCATGAATTTGCTTTCTTTCCGGGAATTTCGTCTTTTTCTTTCGGCGGCCGCGAGCCGCGGCGGACGATGGCACTTCCGCACGATGATGTAGAAAACGAGGCTCGCTGGCACTCTGTTTTTAGAGTGCGCATCTCCCCATTCAGCCTCCCCTTTTAGGGGAGGGGGAGCGTCGAAGACGGTGGAAGGGTCGCGTGACGTTTTTTACGGACTCAGGTTTCGGAAGAGTTCCCCCCCCCCTGTCTCGCATTGTTCGCCATCCCTCCGAGGGAGGTAAATTTGGAGTTTCTGTATTCAAGTCAAGGGGGTAAATTGTCAAAATTTTAATTA
>CAZRGJ010000186.1:0-5832 GCA_964599445.1 uncultured Planctomycetaceae bacterium
ACCGTCTTTCACGGATTTCAGAAGGCCCGGGTCCTGAAGCAGAACGAGATGCCCCTTAAATATTGCGGCATACCCATCCCCCAGTTTTTGCGCAACATCGTCCCGACAGGCTGCGATCTCCTGCGATGCGGTCTGGAGTGCTTCCTGGAAAAGTTCCAGTTCCTGACCGACATTCTCAGGAAGGCAGTTGGAAATGCCCATCTGTTGGCCGTCTGTATTGAAAACAGCCGCGCGGGCAAAGGCAACACCTGGCGAAACTGCGATTCCAGTCAGTTTCTTCATTTTTTCATGACAGATCCGAAAACAAAACAGAAAACACTGCGGCAGAAGGCTTTTCTGCCTGACTGTTTTCCTTCAGCATTCCGATCTTTCGCTATAGTATTTCGGTCAGAGAGACCCGCAGTTTCCGAAATCTGCCGAAAAACGGTCTTTCAGGAAACCGCCTGTGCAGGCCACTCTTTCTGCGAGTCCGCTGCAATTCCGTTCCGTTCAATACGGGAATTCGGAACTGATCAGATCCACGACCGCATTCACTGCGTCTTCGCAATCCGGTCCTTCCGCCGACACGGTGATGACCGTGCCTTTAATGGCGGCAAGCAGCAGCAGTTCCATGACAGAATGAGTTCCGACGACCCGTCCGTTAGCTTCCAGCTCTACTTCCGACTGGAATTTTGCGGCACATTCATAGATCATCGTAGCCGGACGCATATGCAGCCCGTCTTCATTCGTCAGGATCACTCTTTTGGTAAATTTCTGAGCAGTCTGTTTCATGGCAGCCTCAGACTGCGTACTGATTATTGTCGGCTTCATTCAAAAGTTCGATGATGTCGTCCTGTTTTTTGGCCTGCATCATGAACGAGCGGAACATACCTTCGCGCAGCTGCTTGGAAATGTGTTCCAGAGCACTGAGGTGTTCCTGCGGCTGATCCGGAGGAGAGATGAGAAGGAAAAGGACGTGGACGGGCTGACCGTCAAGGCTGTCGAAATCGACGCCCGCGGAACTCACGGCAACCGTACCGACCATTTTTTTCACATTCTGATACTTGGTGTGCGGAACAGCGACATTGCGGCCGATGCCGGTGCTGCCGAGACTTTCACGATTCAGAACGAACTGAACGACCCCTTCATAGTCCGCTTCTGCGATCTGGCCAGCGTTGAGAAGAGCCTGAACCATTTCACGGATCGCGTCTTCTTTCGTCGTCGCCTTAAGATCGGCGATCAGTGCTTCATTACAAATAAAATCTTTAAATTTCATGGAAAACTCCTTGGAATGGATGAAACGAAAATATCTGTCCCTGAAACAGCTAACGGCGATACGCACCGGAATCGCCGGATATGAAGGGAATAAAAAGACCCGGGCTCCGCCGCCTGAAACGCTCCCGCTGACCGGGAACCGTTCGATGCCGCGGAGTCACGCAGATCTCCTATTTTGCTTTTTGTTCAGGACGAGTATCTGTCAGTTTTTCTTTGAATTTTTTCAGCTGCTGCTCCATCTTCTTCAACGCCTCGTCGAGAGAGGTCAGCAGATCCCCTGCCTGAGCCTGAACGACAAATTCCTTTTTCGGCTCTGTTTTCAACAGCAGCGTCAGTTCAGGGAAATCTTTGGATTCCAGATCCGCCATCACTTCAACGGACGAGATCCGGTCGTAGAAGCGGTTCAGCTTCTCGATCTTAGCCTGAATCTTTTCACTGGTCGCAGTACTGAGCGTGCCGCGCCGAACGGAAAACGTAATCTGCATTTTCTACTCACTTTCCCGCCGAGACATTTTCTCAGCGCGCAAGGTCCGGGACCCGCCTGCATTTACTGCAAAAGGATCCTCAATACTAATATTACATTTTTTTTCAGGATATTCAAGCTCCCCCTATCCGAATATTTGACTTTTTTAGCCAATCTTCCCTAAAATTTTCGGAAAAATTCTCACGATGCGACTTTTTTTCCTCTTCGCCCCTCTTTCAAAGACCATTCAAAATCCGATTCGGGGGGAAATCGACATTTTCTTTATCGGCAGATCGCACCTTCATGCCAAATTCTTTTTACGAACTCTCCCAATTTTATCTTTCGGAGTCACGTTCCGCACACTATTTTTCTTTTTCCGCCTCGGCATTTCCCGCAGGATCGTCATCCGCAGTCACGATACCGTCTCCCGCACGGTCCGCATCCTGCGCAGACGGCGAATGCTCCGAAACCGTTTCCGCGGAAGGATCTTCCCAAACGGCGTTCAGCATTCGGCCGGGGATCGTTTTCGGGAACGCAAGCCCCACCGCGAACCAAAGTCCCCAGAGACCCAAAAGCACCAGCGTCGCCCATTTCCAGTAATTCGGCGTCTCCGTGCTTTGCGAAACGGCCTCGGAAACCTTTTTTTCTGAAAGAGATCCGCTTCGTTCCGCGTTTTCGCCATCGGTATTCCGGGAAGGAAGCAGAGAATCCGGGATCTCCGAGAAATGCGGCATCGGTTCCTGTTTCGGAGGAGTCGCGAGGATCGGGATCGAGTACTCATCCCCGGTGTCCGCGTACCGGTAGAGTCCGTAAAGACGCTCTCGCAGTTCCGGCGAGATCTCCTGCGCCTCCGAAAGAACGCGGGAAAGGATCCGATGGCACGACGCAGCTTCCCCGAGGATCACTTCCGAATGCAGGCAAAATTTTTCATATTCCGGAGTCTTTTCCGACGGCATCGCATTGTCCAGATACTCGGCCGACGAGTTTGCATTGCCCAGCGGCGTACCGTCCAAAACCAGAGGAGCCGGAAGTCCAGGGATCCGCATGACCTCTTCGATCTGTGTTTTCAGGACCTTGGCGAGTTCACTTTCCTCGACCTTTTCGGCAACACGCTTCGCATCCTCCGCGGAGTAATTTTCATTGATCCAGTTCAGCAGGGTCCGGAGAGTCAGACGCATGGGAGATCCTTTCATTTTAAATTCCGCTAAAATCTCAAAGGAGCCGAAATCTCCGCTCCCAATAAAATAAGTGTCCATTTCTTCCAAAGTTCGTGCAGAAAAAAAGAAAAAAACTCAAAATTTCCAAAAAATTCTCAGGTCCATCCAAAACTGCGCACCATTTCCACCACAGAAGACGCTGAAAGTTCACGGAAGATACGGAAAACACTGCAAGCTCACGAAATCACACAGAGGCGGAACACGAAAACCACGAAAAGAAACCAAATTCACGAAATGCTCTTGAAATTTCAAATTCATTTTCGGATCTTTCGCACATTCCGTGAATTTCGTGTCAGGGTACATTTCCCGCTTTCCTCTTTTTCTTTTCAGTGTGTTTCTGCGGATATTCAGTGTCCGTAGTGGTAAAATCCCGGATCTGGAACAGTACACACTTTCCGGAAGAGCCGATTCTTAAAATCCATCAAAATCCCTTTCGTTTCCCAAAGTTTCTCAGGATCCGCAGAAAAGCGCGGTTTCCCTCTTGCGGAGGATCCGAAAATTTGCTATACTGTGCGCAGGATCCGAAATTTTGGACTTTTTCACGATTTTAAAGAGGATAAAATGAACAATCCATCGCGCATCGGGATCGGACACGACACACACCGGTTGATTCCCGGAGACGGTTTTCTGCTCGGAGGAGTCTTCATTCCGCACGACAAAACGCTTAAGGGACACAGCGATGCCGACGTTCTTCTTCACGCAGTCATCGACGCCCTGCTCGGGGCCGCGGCACTCGGCGACATCGGCGATATGTTCCCGGATACTTCGGAAGAAAATCGGGGACGCTCCTCCGCAGAAATGCTGCGTCTTGCGTGGAAGAAAGTCCAATGCGGCGGCTGGAAACTCCAGAATCTCGACTGCATCGTCTTCGCGCAGAAACCGAAACTGGGAGGCTTCAAACAGGAGATCGCCCGCAATATCGCGAAGCTGCTCGACGTTACTCCGCAGCAGGTCAACGTCAAAGCCAAGACTGGCGAAGGTGTCGGCATCGTGGGCGAAGAGATCGTCATTCAGGCCGAGTGTGCCGCGCTCCTGGTCTCGAATCAATCGGTAGAGGAACGGAAAGCAAAAGCACTCGCCGCCGCGCGTCCTGCATCCAACACAGCCTCCGCTCCGGTCATTCCGGCCGTCTCTGCGCCCATCACGACGACCAAAGCCCTTCACGCCAGCCGAAAAGACGACCTGAGTATGAAGAATCGATGAAGGCAGGAAATCAGACTTCCTCATCCCCAAAGGACATGATATTTGAACCTCATGTCTTTTTTTGAACACACAGACCCGGCTTCCTCTTGCATAATTTTTAAAATTCGGTATAATGGGGCCGTATCTGTTTCGTTTTCCTTTAAATTTGAAAGAAGGACTCAAGTCATGATCCAGGTTTTCAACACACTTTCCAAATCCAAAGAAGAATTCACGACCGTCAGCGGGACGAATAAAGTCGGCATGTACCTCTGTGGACCGACGGTCTACAAACCGAGCCACATTGGGCACATGGTCGGACCGGTAATCTTCGATACGGTGAAACGCTACCTTGTGTACAATGGATACGATGTCCGCTTCATCATCAACATCACGGACGTCGACGATAAACTGATCAATGAGTCCAATGCCCGCGGGATCTCCATGGCGGCACTGGCGGAAGAGATGATCCAGGACTACCAGTCAAACATCCGCGCGCTGAACGTCACCACCGTGAGCGATTTCCCGAAAGCCACGGACCACATCAAAAACATGATCCCGTTCATCCAGCGTCTGATCGACCGCGGGTATGCGTATCCGGCGGAAGGCGACGTTTACTTTGACGTAGCGAAGTTCCCGGAATACGGCAAGCTCTCCCACCGCACGCTCGACCAGATGCAGGGGGAAGGCGGGTCGATGGCCTCGCAGAAACGCAATGCCGCCGACTTCGCGCTCTGGAAAGCCGCGAAACCGGGTGAACCGTCCTGGGAAAGCCCGTGGGGACCGGGACGTCCGGGCTGGCACATCGAATGTTCCGTCATGTGCCATGAAATGCTCGGCGACACGTTCGAGATCCACGGCGGCGGTCTGGACCTCATGTTCCCGCACCACGAAAACGAGATCGCACAGTCGGAATGCTGCACCGGGAAACCGTACGTGAAGTACTGGATGCACAACGGGCTGATGCAGGCCTCGAGCGAGATCGGAAAGGTCGGCGGACGCAAGACCCGTGAAGCAGCTCCGGAAGAAGGCGATCTGGCGAGTCAGGAAGGCGGAAAGATCAGTAAATCCAAGGGCGCGGCTGCATTCAAGGAGATGCTGAAGGAATTCTCCGGCGAAAATATCCGTTTCTTCGTTCTCTCGACGCACTATCGCCGTCCGATCGACTTCAGCAATGAGCGCCTCCGTCAGATCGGCTCCGGAATGGAGGCTTTCTATCGTTTCTTCAAGCGTTTCCAGCGCGTGACCGGCGAAAGCATCTACGAACTGGCGTTTGATGCGGACAGGACGGCCGGCGATGCTTTCGCAGCAGGACTTTCCGGAGATTTCCTCGCGGGAGTCAAGGAATCGCGCGACCGTTTCCTTGCGTCGATGGACGACGACTTCAACACGGGAGGCGCGATCGGCGAACTGTTCGAGCTGGTAAAGCGTCTGAACAAATTCGTGGACGAAAACAAACTGGAAGAGACGAAAGATGCCGCACTTGCGGAACAGCTGAAAGCCGGATGCCGCATTTTCCGCGAGCTGGCAAACATCCTGGGCGTTTTCGATCAGGAAATCGCGAAAGAAGAGGAAGGTGAAGACTCCAATCTGGTGAATGACCTGATGGGTCTGCTCATCGAACTGCGCAAAAACGCGAAGAAAGCGAAAGACTTCGCGACAGCCGACGCTATCCGCAACCAGCTCAAAGCTCTCGGCATCACGCTTGAAGATCGTCCG
>CAZRGJ010000187.1:0-4143 GCA_964599445.1 uncultured Planctomycetaceae bacterium
TTCCTGCTGGTAGGCCAAACGATGGTCGTCCACGTACTGGCGGACTGCATCTTCGCCTTCCGCACGCACATCTTCCGGGATCGGAAGCTCGGAGATCGGACGCCCCTTCTTCGATTCCACATCGTACCAGGTATCGTAAAGCACAAGGAAGATCTTCTGCGTCCAGCGGAAATACTCGACGTCCGTCGTCGCGACTTCACGCGCCCAATCATAGGAAAATCCGAGCATTTTCAGCTGACGGCGGAAGTTCGCGACGTTCTTTTCCGTCGTGATCCGCGGATGGATCCCCGTCTTCTTCGCATACTGCTCGGCCGGAAGACCAAACGCATCCCAGCCCATCGGGTGCATGACGCTCACGCCGTTCATCCGCTGGTAGCGGCACACGATGTCCGTCGCAGTGTATCCTTCCGGATGTCCGACGTGCAGACCATTGGCACTCGGATACGGAAACATATCGAGAACGTACATTTTCTTCTCGCCCGGAAGACGCGGCGCAGCAAACGTCTCGTTTTCTTCCCAATACTTCTGCCATTTCGGCTCAATGACGGACGGATTATAGCGTGGCATGAATTCAATCTCCGCAACAAATACGCAAAAAAATCAAAAACCGACTCCCCGGTCCCTCTCCGAAAACAGTGCCCCGTTTCCGAAAATGCCGCAATTCTTCCGAAGAACGCCCTAAAATGTGTTCCATCGGAGGGAGCGACTCCAAAAAATAAAATTTTCCATCGGCTGAACTTTTTCAGTCAGCCCAATCATCCGACCGCGGCAGACGGATCCATGACCAGACGTCTGCAGTCGGCGGACCAGTTCAGTTGATCACCAAACAAAGCATCCGGAAATCCTTTAACTCCGGAACAGCCTCACCGGATCAAATGCTTTTCGATCAACGCAAAAATCTGCTTTCCAAGCTCCCGCTTTGTTCCATGAAGCTGTGCGATGATGTCGCCAGGCCGAAGAAATATTTCGACTTCATTCTCCATGGAATCGATTGCCGACGGACCGTTCAGTACAAGAAGATCGCAGTTTTTCACGATCATTTTCCGCAGGGCGCGAAGACGCACGTCATCCGTCTCCAACGCAAAACCAACGACCCACTGCGACTCCGTCTTCTCCGCGCCCAAAGTCGCGATGACGTCCGACGTCTCAACAAAATTCAGCGTCAATTTATCGCCGGTCTTGGAGATCTTGTGCTTCGCCACCGTGCTTGGCTTGTAGTCGCACGGCGCAGCGACTCCGATCACGCCGTCAAAATCCGGAAACCGTTTTTCGGCTTCTTCCAGCATCTCGTCCGTGGTCACGACAGGCACGACCGACGCACCCTCAGGATACGAGATCTCCACCGGACCGGAAATAATCGTCACTTCATGCCCGGCGTCCAGCGCAGCCTGAGCAAGTGCCGCCCCCATTCGTCCGCTCGACGCATTCGAAAGAAAACGCACAGGATCAATGTACTGCCGGGTCGGACCGGAAGTCAAAAGAATTTTCGCCATGATTTCATTCAAAAGGAGGATACCGAAGTGCCCTCCGTCTCTTTCCCGGGTCACGACAGGATCTCACTCGGCTCCGTTTCCAGGTCATGGTCAGGAAAACACAAAATTTCCCAACACGGAAACAGCACTGGAAACACCTAACGCGAAAGAAGCTCCTGGATCCGCTTAAAAATCTGTTCCGGTTCTGCCATACGCCCGGTTCCCTGCTCTCCGCAGGCTAAATGTCCGGACTCAGGTCCCACAAAGTGAACGCCGTCTTCCATCAGCTGACGTACATTGCGCTGGACAGAAGGTTTTTCCCACATCTGGCAATTCATTGCAGGAGCCAGAAGCACAGGACCGGAAAATGCAAGATAAAGCGTAGAAAGAAGATCGTCCGCAAGACCGCCAGCTGCTTTCCCAAGAAAATTCGCAGTTGCCGGCGCAATACAGAAAAGATCTGCATTCCGGGCCGGCTCAATGTGCGGGATCGCATCACTGCCCTGAAACATCTGGACAGAAACGGGACGTCCCGTCAATGCCTGGAAAGTCCTCGGGGCCACGAGGTTCGACGCGTTCTGCGTCATGACGACCGACACGCCGCAGCCGCTTTTGACAAGACGACTGACGAGATCGCACGTTTTGTACGCTGCGATCCCGGCAGTCACTCCGATCAGGATCTCACGCTTCTCTTCCAACTCGCCAACTCCAGCTACATCGTGTCGAAATCTACCATGTCGCGCAGATCATCTTCTTCCACGGTATGAAGTTCATCCTTCATGCTCAGGTAGATCTTGTCCTGCTTGATCTCCGCAACAGCGATCTCAAGATTGCTGGCACCCGGAAGATTCACGAGCGGCTGCGCGCCTTTGTTCAGCGCAACGAGACGTTTCTGGATCAGCGTCGTCAGCTTGAACGCACCGCCGACCTTCGCCTTCAAGTTCATGTCTCTCAATTCATCAATCATGTTTTTCTCCTCTTTCTTCTTCCTCACGGATAATTTCGCAAAATTCATTTACCGCCGCCGTCAGGTCTTCATTCACGACACGATGGCGGTAGAATCCGGAACGTTCCATCTCATACTGTGCACGTGAAAGACGGTTTCGGATAGCCTCCTCACTCTCCGTTCCGCGACTGCGGAGTCTGGCTTCCAGGATCTCAAGAGACGGGGGAGCGATAAAGACCGTAATGGCATCCGGATAACGTGAAACCACGTCTGCGGCTCCGTCCACATCGATCTCAAGCATGACCCAGCGTCCAGCTTCAAGATGTCCCTCAACTTCACTGCGAAGCGTACCGTACCAGACATTCCGACCAAAAACTTCCTTGCACTCCACAAATCCGTCCGCGTCACGCATTTTCTGGAATTCGTCGGGAGAAAAGAAATAGTAATCTACTCCATTTTTCTCCTGACCACGAGGCAGGCGGGTCGTCGCGGAGACACTCAGCTGCAGAGGCACAGGCGACTGTTCAAGGACGAGGTCCCGAATCGTGGATTTCCCAACTCCGGATGGCCCGGAAAGGATAAGCAAACGGCCAAATTTACTCAATGTTCTGTACCTGTTCCCGAATTCGTTCAATGGAAGCCTTCATTTCGATCACTTCCCTGGAAATATCAAAATCATTCGCTTTCGACCCGATCGTGTTGACCTCACGGAAAAGCTCCTGCGTCAGAAAATCGAGTTTTTTTCCAGGAGATGCATCCTGACCGAGGATCATGCGAAACTGGCAAATGTGGCTTTTCAGGCGCGCGATCTCTTCTGAAATATCGCATTTATCCGTAAAAATGCCGATCTCCCGAATCACGTCCGACTGTTCGACCTCAATTCCCTGGGATTCCAGAAGCCGATTCAGACGCTCAATGAGGCGTTCATTGAAAATTTTCACGACTTCCGGAGCACGCGCGATTACCTGCTCCAAATGACTTTCGATCGTAAGGAGGTGCGAAAGCAGATCTTCCGAAAGAGCCTTCCCTTCCCGAATACGCATCGCAATCAGTTTCTCAACAGACTGCGACAGCGTCTCGAGAACCAGCGGCGCAAGGACGGACTCTTCACCTTCGGATGAGGTATCCTGAATCACTCCTGGCAAAGAAAGGAGCGTCTGAAAATCACTCCAGACAGCCTGCGAATCTCCGGAATCTGCCAGCCAGCTGCGAAGCTGATCGCGGTAGGAATTCAAGAGTGGGAGGTTGATCTGGTAATTATCCGCCTGGCACGTACGCGTGATCTTCACATTCACGGAAACCGTTCCGCGGCTGATCGACTTGCGGATCTCTTCCTCGATCTGAAGTTCCAGTGCGCCAAGCGGTTCACTATAGCGCGGCGAGATCTTCAGATAGCGATTGTTGATCGACCGGATCTCTACAAAAACCGAGATACCGTCCCGTTCCAGACGAGCATCTCCATATCCTGTCATACTTTGCAGCAAGGGGCACCTCTTGATGGGAAAAATCAACCCGCAAGATCCCTAAAGCGGGTCTTACGGGAAATCTGATTCCAGCTTATTCAGAAAATCAGCCCTGTACCGGAGCAGCTTCAGCCGGAGCAGCCGGAACTTCTGCGGCCGGAGCCGGAGCAGCTTCAACCGGAGCAGCCGGAGCTTCCGCGGCCGGAGCCGGAGCAGCTTCAACCGGAGCAGCTTCAACCGGAGCAGCTTCAACCGGAGCAGC
>CAZRGJ010000187.1:4243-5820 GCA_964599445.1 uncultured Planctomycetaceae bacterium
CCGGAGCAGCTTCAACCGGAGCAGCTTCAACCGGAGCAGCTTCAACCGGAGCAGCATTCAGGTCTGCGGGAAGTGCGGGAGCCTGTTCGGCAGCAGCACCTTCAAGCGTTTCGGGAAGGGCCTGCGGATCAGCAGGAGCAGCTTCCGTATTCGCCGGAGCAGCAGCTTCGGGCTTCTTGAAAGCAGCATCATCAACGACCGATTTTTTGCTGAGGTTGGAGAACCAGAAACAGGAGAAACCACAGGTCAAAATCCAGCTGAAGGCAACGACGACGGTCACTTTCGTGAAAGTGTCGCCGGCTTTCGCACCAAACGGACTGGATCCACCGACGCCACCGAGTGCGCCCGCCAATCCGCCTCCTCGTCCTTTCTGGAGAAGAATCAGCAGAAGAAGGAACAGACTGAGCACCAGCATCGCCACAGCAAGCAAAAATTGAATCATATTCGTACCTGTTTTCTGACTAAAACTAAAATTTTAAAATCAACCAATTCATTTCACGAGACACGATCATCCCGTGAAATGAATGCGCCTGAGTCCAACTTCCCTGAACCGGAACTCCGGCAGATATTATTTGCGCAAAATTGGATCCTGCGCTTATTTCGCAGCTTCAATGATTCCCATGAAATCATCCACTTTCAGAGCCGCGCCACCGATCAGACCGCCGTCAATGTCAGCCTGGGCGAGGAGGTCTTTGGCGTTTCCGGGTTTCATGCTTCCGCCGTACTGGATACGGACAGCGTCAGCGACTTCTTTATTGAAGCGGAATTCGATCAGACGGCGGATACCGGCGTGAACTTCTTCAGCCATTTCCGGGGTCGCGGTCTTTCCGGTGCCGATGGCCCAAACAGGTTCGTAAGCGATGACGACTTTTTTCATGTCTTCCGCAGAAACGCCGGCCAGGGAACCGAGGAACTGTTCCGCGTTGATGTCGAACGTCTGGTCCGCTTCGCGCTGTTCGAGCATTTCACCGATGCAGAGGATCGGGGTCAGGCCGGCTTTCAGGACGGCGAGGAGTTTTTTGTTGGTGAGCTCATTGCTTTCACCGATGATGTGGCGGCGTTCGCTGTGGCCGAGGATGACGTACTGGCATCCGACGTCCTTGAGCATCGCGACACTGATTTCGCCCGTGAAAGCACCTTTTTCTTCGAAATAGCAATCTTGGGCGCCGACGCCAATGTTGGTGCCTTTGAGAACCTGAGCGACCGCATCAAGATAGACGAACGGCGGGCAGACGGCGATATCGGCATAATCGACATCTTTCGCAGCTTCTTTCAGGCCTTCCACCAAAGCAACGGCTCCGGCACGATCCATGTTCATTTTCCAGTTACCAGCGATGAACGGACGACGCATTTCAAATCTCCTTTTCGAGAATTCCGAATTTCAAAAAAATTGCAATGCGCACTCCGGACGGGATACGGATTCGCCCCCGCCAGAAGCGGACATAAAAATAACAGATTTGTATTTTACCATTCTATCTGATTCTGAGTAGGGGGACCGGTCGGTTTTTTCGCAACTTTCTCCATCTTTCTTTAAATTTTTTCAAAAAAATCGATCAAACTCGTGCCCCCAGCTTAAC
>CAZRGJ010000188.1:0-3398 GCA_964599445.1 uncultured Planctomycetaceae bacterium
GATCGGAGCGTAGGCCGGAGTCTGGCTTGCCGCCGCAGCCATGAGTGCCAGATGTCCACCGGCGGAGAAGCCGAGACAGCCGATTTTTTCCGGATCGATACCGAGTTCCGAAGCGCGGGAACGAACGAGACGGACAGTGCGTTGTGCGTCCTGCCAGGCAGACAGATGCTTGGCTGCGTTTTGAGGGCGTTCGACCCGGTACCGCACGATGACGGCCGTCACGCCTTTTGGGTTGAAGTATTGCGCGACTCGGACTCCTTCATGCTGATCGCAGCATTTTCGGTAACTGCCTCCCGGAAAGACGATAACGCAGGCGTCGCTTTTCTTTTCAGAGGGAATACAGATCTCGTAAGGCGGGACGGGCTGATGGTCCTGAAAATGGGGGGTCTGGCCCTCCGGCCAAATGGGGAGCTGCTCGCCGGCACAGAGGAGCGTACCGGGAAAAGCTAAAAGAAGAAAGATCACCGCAAGGGCGGACTGGCAGAGCGAAAAAAGGGTGGATGGACAGAATGAATGGGACGGAAAATGAATTCGTGCGGCCATTGGTCGAAAACTCCTGATTTTGGGAAAAATGGAGGGCCGGAAATTTCCTGATTCCGGGAATTTAAGGACTGAAATTTGGAAAAGGAAATAGAAACGCCGTCGAAAATCAGACGGCGTTTGGCGTGTTCCGCAGCAGGTAGCAGACTGTAGACGGCAGACTGTCGGGCACTGCGGGAAAACAGATCAGACCGAAGAAAACGGACTGGACCGAAGGAACGGATCGGCCCCAGGGAAATGGACTAGAATCCCATGACCGTCATCCAGGCTTTCACGCGGTCCAGCCATGCCGAGACGTGCTGCTCTCCGCGAATGCCGCCGAAACCGTGATTCACGTTGGCGTAAATATGCATTTCGGCCGGAATGTTCATCGTGCGGAGTTTATGGTAAACGGCAACGGAACCCATCGGCGAATAGACGTCCAGATCGCCGTGGATAAAGCACATCGGCGGGGTCTTGGCGTCAAACGCAAAGTCGGCGACCATCGTCGAATCGTTTCCTTTTCCGGAATTGGGACCGTCTTTCCCGTCTTCCAGAACGTAGGCCGGATAGACCGGGATCGCGAAGTTCACGTGGCACGGGACCTGATCGAGTTCGTCGACCGGTTCATAGGCGGGAGTCTGGCTCGTGGTGGAGGTCATGAGCGTCAGGTGTCCGCCGGCAGAGAATCCGGTACAGCCGATCTTTTCCGGATCGATCCCGAGTTCCGCTGCGCGGGAACGGACCGTACGTACCGCACGCTGTGCGTCCTGCCATGCCGTGACGTGCTTGGCGACGTTTTTCGGACGGGAAACACGGTACCGGACGATGACGGCGGTCACGCCTTTTTCGTTGAAGTACTTGGCGATGGCGGTCCCTTCATGCTGATCGCAGCAGCCCTGGTATGCACCGCCTGGGAAAACGACGACGCACGTGTCGCTTTTCTTTTCTGCCGGGACGCAGACCTCGTAGGTCGGCACGGTCTGGTGCTGCTCAAAGTTCGGCGTTTTTCCCTCCGGCCAGAAATTGACCCGCTCGCCGGCAAAAACGGTACTGGAAAGCGTCAGAGTGAGGACGGCGATCAGCGCGAGAGCTGAGGAAATGATGGTGCTTTTCATGATTGGTCAGTTCCTTGGATTTCTGAAATTTGAGGTCGAAAATTTTTTCTGAATGAGTGAAACGCCGTCTGCAAAAAAACGGCGTTTGGGGATCCTGCGTTTTGCGTCAGCCTGCGTTTTGCGCGTGCTCTAGCGATTCATACAGTTGAGCATGAAATCCACGATCGGTTTCGGATCTTTGAGGGAGTGCGGGTGATGGTCGACTCCGGGTTTCAGGATGAGTCCGACTTCTCCACCGGCCGCTTTGAAATTTTCGATGAGGATGGCACCGTTTTCATCCCACGGCACGACTTGGTCCGAGTCGCCGGCGATGATGAAGATCGGGACCTTTTTCTCTGCCAGAATGCGGCAGGTCGTGATCGGCATGTTTTTCGGATCGGAAATCTCTTCTTCCGTCATGCCGTAGGTCGCCATGGCCTGGTTCCAGCTGGGAGCGTGCCCTTTTCCTTTACCTTTTCCTCCGGGCCAGCTCTTCAGGTCGCAGACCGGCGCGTCAATGTACAGGCCGGCCACTTTGTCCGGATTGGCGATCGCCCACTGAAGCGAACAGACTCCGCCGCGGCTCATGCCGAGCATCACGGGCTTGGCATTGAACTGGTATTCGCCGGTGAGCAGCTCATAGAGTTTCGTGCGTTCCGCATTGCACTGCGGGGAACCGAGCAGGTCACTCGTTCCGATCCACGCAACGTGCCAGCCCAGATTCAGCATCGCGATCTCGGTCTGCGGTTCGTGGCCAAAGAAAACGGCTCGCCAGACCCACGGTTTTCCTTCCGCAGGCTCTTTGGGGCAGACGACTTTGGCAGGACGGCCGTCGATCTCAAACTGGTAGCAGTCGAAGCCGTTCCAGCTGGATTTCGTGCCGGGGAATTCTGCTGCGGACAGTGAAGACGCGGAGGCGGTGAGGATGGAAACGACGGCGAACAAAACTGCGAAAAATGCAGTACGGCGAGAAACTTTACGCATTTTTTTCTCCTGGATCGGTTGGATGGATGGGCGGAAGGGAATTCCAATTTCGAAGACGGAGCAGGCCGTTTCTGCGAAAACAGAATCCCAAAACCTTTTCCGTATTTTACTCTGTCGCGTGCATTTCGTCAAGCGTCTGACCGTTTTTTTCGTCAGATTTTCCAAATTTTTCTCAAACTTTCCCAATTTTTCCGCGAAATTTTAGCCATTCCCCCTCTTTTTTTCTTCTTTTCAGAGTAAAATGAATCTATGGTCTGTGGTCGGATGAAATTTTTCAAAAAATGGGGAGCCGTTCGATGATTTTCCAAACTGCCTGCGTCATTCCGCCTTTCTTCCGGAAGGAAAGTGCCCGAAACGGTCTTCCCGGATGCCGTGTGGTGTTCGTTTTGCTTTTTCTGGTTTCTCTGACCGTTTTGGGGAGCGGATGTACTTCTCCGGAAGAAGGGAAAAATGGAGAGCCGGCACAAACGGATCCCTCTGCTCATCTGAGCGCGTTCGGCGTGCAGGAGCATCAGGGAATGGAAAGTCCTTCTTCAGACACTCAAATGAACACCTGGGAGAATGACGGCGTCGGAAACCGTACTGAATCGGAAGAGGGCGTCAATGGGCAGAGGACGTTGGGAGAAAGTACAGCCGATCGTGCGGAGACACCCGGAGCGGATCGTGTGGATCCCGGTCTTTCGGTCTCTTCCGGAAATGTGCCGCATATTGAGGAGTCTGTGAAGGCCCCGGAAGGAAATGGACTTTTGGGAGTGAAGGGGGCCGTCTCGGTCCGAAGTATTCTGGAGCAGATGGTCA
>CAZRGJ010000188.1:3408-5812 GCA_964599445.1 uncultured Planctomycetaceae bacterium
TACGTACCGCGATCAGGGTGAGATCCGGATCTCTTGGACGCAAAATGGAAACCCTCACGAACGGCGGGTCATGTACCGTACCAGTTTCCAGAGGCCGAACCGACTTTTTCTTGAGGTGGATCAGACCGGTATTCTGGCGGATGGGGAGATGTTTTGTGCGTACACTTCCGAAATGCCTGGTCTTCTGCTTCAGCGATCCTGCCCAAAAGAGCTTGGGTTCCTGGATATTTTGTGCGAGCGTGAACTGTACTGGGCCGTCACGGATGTGGAATCCAGCCGATTTTCCTACCTTCCGCCGCCGCTGGTCCTTCTTTTGAGTACGGATCCGCTCGCCACTTTCCTTCACGAGGCGGAGCAGAGCAGGCTCTCGCATCTTGCCGAGGAATTCTGGGAAGGAAGACGTTGTTTTCGCATCTCGGTCCTTCGCGATGAGAGCGAGCAGACGATTTTTTGGATCGATGCGGAATCTTTTCTGCTTCGGCGAGTGGAACTTCCGCGCCAGATCCTTCAGAATGAGAATTCGTCAGGGAATGAAGAGATGGTCGTGACGCTGGACTTTAATGGTGCGGAACTGAACTGGACTGGACTTTTGGAAATGGGAGTTCCGGCCAATTCCGTCGTGGTCTCGTCTTTTACCCAGCCGCAGATGGAGCTTCTGGGGACGGAATTCCCCGATTTTCAGTTTACTCTTTTGAGAAAAGGTGAAGCTGCGCCTTCTGGAGACGGAAATATACCGCCAGAGACTCCTGATCGTGTCCGGCCGGGGGCTGTCTCGCTTCCGGAGATGCCGGAACCTGCTGCTTCCCGGATCCCACAGGAGAACGCAGGCAGGCTCCTGCAGGAGAATTTACCGAAAGTTCAGAGTAGTGTGCCGCTGACGAAAAAATCGTTTACCGGGAAGACGGTTTTTCTTTTCTTCTGGAGCATTTACGAGACGAACGTCTTTAATTTTCAGGATATGGAACGCCTGTTTCAGGAGATTCGCACGATGCCGAATGTTTCGTTTCTTGGCGTGAATGTTGATGCACCGGAGATGAGTGCCGAAAAGATCCTAGCTGCGGCAGAGTCCTTTGGTCTTACGTGTCCGATCGCGAGAGACGCTTCCGGACAGATCGCGCACATGCTCCGAAACGGCGAAATGTTCAGCTGTTTTCTTTTGGATGCACAGGGAAGAGTTCAGTACTGCGATACGCTGGGGACGTTTTATTCCGGTCGGGCATATTCTGATCTGGTACTGCGGGTCTCTTCCGGAGAAGAGATCTTTCAGGAACGGATCCTGGAATTGAAGCGAGCTGACTCGGACTACCAGGAAACCATTCGTCTCTGGGTCGAAAACGGGATCTTTCTGAAAGAGACTGAGACGGAAAAAATCGAGATCGCCGAACCACGGATCGAGCTTGCCTCGGAACCGGTCGCGTGTCGGAAAAAGGAACTTTGGCGTTCCGAGACGCTCTATTCGCCAACGTGGATCCTTCCGGAAGCGGAGAGAAAAAGGATCCTGGTCCTGGAAAATGGGAATTCGGTCGCGATTCTGGATCCTGCCGGGAAACTCATGGAAAGAAAAGTACTGGATGTACCTCAGGATGAGTTTTTGGAAAGTCTCCGTTCTGTCGAGCATGACTCCAGGACGATCTACGCGGCGGCAGGAAAACGGATCTTTCTTTTCGACGATTCCTGGGAACCGGTCGGCGTTTACCCGCCGATGGAAACGGTGGATGGGAATTCTTCGGAAAATGGAACCGGGAAGAGCGGAAAGCTGCCTCAAGGGGCCGTTTCCGATCTGCTTGCGGGAGATTGGGATCTGGATGGAAAACCGGAGATCTACGCAGCATTTTGGGAGGAAGAGTCGTTTTTGAAACTTTCGCTTGCCGGGGAGGTCCTTGCCGTCGGCGAGGGCGTCTCCAATGTTTTCCAGATCGCTGGAACGATGGTTTCCGGAATGCCGGAACTGTGGATCGTTGACCAAAGCGGTACCGTTTCCGTATTTGATCCTCGGGACCTTCGGGTAAAGTCCGTGCTGCCGGTTGCGCAGAGAACCCTTGGAGCTTTGAAGGTCTATGATTTTGATGCGGACGGAACAGATGAAATGGCGGGGATCGCGCTTGGTGTTCGGGTCAAATTCAAAGCCGTCGGCGTGACGCAGGACGGTAAAGAGCTTTGGAATCTGGATCTTCCCAATTTTGCGTACCAGAGAAAGATCGAGAAGATTCTGCCGGTCTGCATGAATTCAGAATCGGAAATACGGTCCGGCTGGCTCATCATTGGGCCGGACTCTTCTCTCCATTTTGTGGAATCGACCGGAATGCTCATCGACCAATTCCATTTCGGGCAGATCATTGCGGGGGTTGCGTCGTGTATTTTCGACGGAACTCCATACCTGCTTCTTTCAACTCCGGATGGGGTC
>CAZRGJ010000189.1:0-5810 GCA_964599445.1 uncultured Planctomycetaceae bacterium
GCGTTTCGAGACTATCGTAGACATTCATGTACACGCCCCACGACTTCGTGGAGAGTTTTTCCTGGCCGTAGGAACTCCAGCTGATGGCGAAGTTCGTGCCGTTTTCGGCCTTGCGGCTGATGGTGGCAGAGACCTGATGCTGACTGAACATCGTGTAGGTGTTCGCACGGGTCTCGGAACCGATCTTGTTCAGGCTGCTGTCGAAGCACTGGAAGGACACATTGTATCCGGAACCATCCTGCGATGCCCATGCCACGACGAAGGAACCTTCATCGTTTGCCGCGATGGACGGAGCTTTCTGGTCATTATTCGCCGCGGTGTTGACCAGAATTTCACCGGAAACCGGCATATTATTGCGGTCAAACTTGCGCACGTAGATGTCCAGACCGGTCTTCGTGCTGCTGGAACTCTGCCAGGCCACGTAAATGTTGTGGTCCGCATCCATCGTGACGTCCGAGAGGCTTTGCTCGAACGGGATCGTTTCGTTGACGATGAAACGTCCGCCGACTTTCGCGCCTTTGTACGTGAAGCGCTGTCCCACGACACCGGAAACGTCCACCGATTCGTGCGAGTCGATGTTCGTCCACGTGATGACGAATTCTTCACCGTCTGGCGAGAAGGCGATCGAGGATTCCTTCTGAATGCCGCGTTTTTCCGTTTCTGTTTCCGTTTTGTTGAGGTAATCCTGCTGTACACGGAAGGAGTTGGTGACGGCATTGCCGTAGACGTCGAAAACACGAACGTAAATGTCATACTCAGCCAACTCGTTATTGTCGTTGATGCCGTCATGGTTCTGATCGCGGCCGAAAACCGTCCAGCTCACGACAAAGTTACCGAAGCTGTCCATCGCAACATCCGGATCGACCTGAACACCGTCCACGAAATCCGAGACGTAGAATTCCGGACCGAGTGCCGTTCCGTAACGGTCGTACCGCTGGCCCATAATGACCTTCTTGACGACTTTCTTGATGACCGGTTTATCGTCATCTTCGCCATCATCATCCGTCGTGCCGTCGTCAGTACCGTCGGTATTCTCGTCATCATCCAGAAGCGTTTCGATCACTTCGGAGACCCAGACCACCACATAGTCGCCCTGATCGTTCATCGCGACTGCGGGTTCCGTCTGATCGCCGGCTGTCGAGGAGTTCGTAACCTTATCGAGATCGCTTTCTTCAGAATCGACCGGGATCTCAGGCTTGACCTGGGAACCTTCATCGACCGGTTCCGAGGAGATGACGAATTCCAGGTCGAAGTTTCCGCCCGGGATACCGTCCATATTTCCGTCCAGTCCGTTGCCGAAGCGGTCTTCCACGTTGTCGCGGACGATGAGCTTGTACTTGCCGTCCTTGAGATCCGCACCTTCTTTGAAGATGATGCGGAAGATGGTCTTTTCAATGTGGTTTTCGTCGCTTCCGACGTATTTTTCACTCGATTTATCGAAACCGATCTGCTCGACATGATCGATCACTTCCGTGGAAATGTTGACGCCATTGCAGGTGAGTCCGATATTGCTGACCGTCAGGATACTGTCCGTACCGGTCTCATTCGGGAACTGGCCCATAAGCTGTTCGTCGAAAATCAGGTCGATGTACTGAAGCGGCTCTTCCAACACAACGCCGTCGCGCAGAAGGACCACCTGCTCTTCCGTTTCACCTTCCGGAATGATGGACCCGCGAACACGGACCACAACAGGTCCGGCGTCGTCATTGGCCTGACGGTAGGCACGGGTGTAGATGCCGCTGTCACCGGATTCATCACTCTGCCACGTGACGATGAAGTCCCCCACAGCCGTCATGGCAACATTGGGCAGACGCTGATCATACATGGTTTCCGTATTGACCTGGAATTCACCGCCGCTCTCTCCGTTCGGACCAGTGAACGGGAGGTCCGCCATTTTATCGTTCGCAACGTAACGCTGTGCATAAATGCCCCAGCTATCCGCGTCGCCAAGCATCGAGCCGTCCTGATGTTCCTGGTAGCTTTCCCATACGATGACGAAATCGCCGTCCGCATCCATCGAGACCTTGGAGAACTGCTGGCTGTTATCCGTCGTAGTGTTCACGACGAAGGAATTCGCCACCGGAGCCGCAGCCGCAGTGTAACGGCGTGCGTAAACATCATTGCGCGGATCGATCGTTTCGACAGAGCTGGTCCACGTGATGACGAAATCGCCGTCTGAATCCAGTGCGACGCTGGACCACTTCTGCTCTCCCGCCGTAATGTCGTTCACGAGGAATTCCGCGCCGGTCGCACCAACAACGACTTCCTGATCCGCACCTGTAATGCCGTCGATCCAGGCCGCAAAGTACGCGACCTGCGTGTCGATGCCGACCGTACCGTAAACACTCGTGTCGGACGTACCGCCATGGCAGATGCCTGCGATCAGGTCGCCGACGAAGCACGGACCTCCAGAGTCACCGTGCGCACCGCACGTTTCCTCATCGCCGAGACCCAGGTCGCTGCTGATGCCGAATTCGTTCTGCAGCGAGTTGTTTGCGTTGGTCCCATCGTCAAAGTCGTAGTACAGAAGACCGACTTCCGTGTACTCCCACTTGTTCTTGCCGTAGTGCATGGTCCCGTCAACGTCGTTGACCGCGCCGTCGGTCCCTTCACCGTACATACCAAAGCCGTAGCGGGTATAGATGGAGCCGACGTCCGCTTTCATATCGCGGTTGATCTCGTAGCCGGTCACGACGCCGGAGAGACTCGAGGTCAGCTTGATGATCGCGATGTCGTTCAGGCTGCTGCCCGGATTGTACTTCTCATGAATGTAGATCTCGTCCGCCTGAGCCGTGATGGTCTCACCGGCTTTCGTGTAGAACATGAGGGACGTGTTTTCGCTCGTCGCGAGGAAATCGTCTCCCGTGACCACGTGCGCCGCTGTCAGGACGTAAATGTTTCCGCCGTCAGCAAGGAGCGTACCGGTTCCAACGTAGCTGCCGGCTCCAACGTCAACCGAAATGAGCGCGATACCGGATTTATCAGAGATCAGCTCTTCCGTACCGTCCACGCGGGTAATGTACTGATTCTTGAAGCTGTCGATGATCGCCTGCGTGTTATTCGCGGCAAATCCGAGTTCCGCATTGCTCTTGAACTGACGCGCGTAAATGTTGGTCTCATACGCACTGTCACCGTCCGCACCGGCTCCCGTCCACGAAATGACGAAGTTTCCCTCGTAGTCCATGTCGATCGAGGCATACATCTGATTGTTCGCCGTCGTTTCGTTGACCATGAACTCACCGCCGCGGCCGTTGGAGATGAGGGAGAGGTCGATCTCACCTTCTTCGCTGGTGCGGACACTGTCCAGACGCATGAGCGTCACGTCGCGGTCGCTTTCATCCGTGACCTGGATCGTGATGAGGATCTGCGAGGCACTCGTCGCAACAACAGAGAACTGGATCCCCTCCACGTTCATGCTGTTCAGAGCGTTCTGAATGTCATCCACCACACTGAACGTGTTACCCGCGTAGATGATGTCTTCCGTCTGATGCTGACGTCCGTCGCGGTCGGTATACGTCAGGGAGAAGGAACCTTCCCATCTTCCGCCGAAGTTCAGAGCCTGCACTTCATCCACCGCACCCAGCGGAGTGTCGTCAATGTCGAAGCGCTGCGCGTAAATGTCCCAGTGCGTATCCGAATTTTCACCCTGCCACGTGATGACGTAATCGCCGGAAAGCGACATGGCGACCTGGCTGTATTTCTGCGCGCCTTCCGTCGTGGTGTTCACGCAGAAAGCCTCGCCCTTGGCCATGCCGTTAAGATCGAAGTGCTGTGCCCAGACGTTCCAGTCCGCCTTTCCGTCCGCACCGTCGTTCTGAGTCCACGTCACGACGAAATCGCCCGCGCCGTCCATCGCGACACTCGCGAAATGCGCCGTCGCATTGTCCGTGACCTTAATGGTCCAGGAACCTTCTTCGTCGACTTTACGGCCGCCGTCGTTTTCCCACTTCGTATACGTGATCTTAGCGAAAACGCCTTCATTTCCTTCCTCGTCAGAGGTCCAAACCGTGACGGTGTCGCCTTCCGGATCAGAAGCCGTCGCGTTCGGTACGAATTCCGGCGGCTGGTACGGATTCATCGGATCGACCTTTTCAAAGATCTGATCACCTTCCGCTTCCACGATGTTCCCCTGATCGTCAAGGACGATGTCGCTGTTCGGATCATTCGGGTCAACGGTCTCGGGAGTCATGACGTCCGTATCCGTTGTTCCGGCCACAATGTCGAAATTTATTTCCCAGTTGGCACCTTCCGTATTCGTGCCGTCTTTGTTAAGCGCATTCCCGTTGATATCCTGCGTGGAATTCTTCAGCACAAGCTGATAAGAACCGCCTTCGAGATTCGCTTCGGGATTCAGAATAATGACCGCTTCCCACTTGTTTTCCGCAATCGCAACGATCCCCATATCCTGGATCATCGGATCCGCACTGGCATTCATGCCGAAGTAAATGTCCTGGATCGCATTCGGAACCGAAACACCGTCTTTCAGCAGTTCCCAGTTTCCGGGATTCGTGACACTGTGAATGATGTTGACCGCATTCACAGAACTGGAAATCGTACCCGTGACACGAAGATTATCCATCATTTCTTCCGTAAAGGTCACGATGATGGCACTCGCAGCCTCGTCTGAAGCAGAATCGATGATCTGTCCGCCATTCTTGATCTTCTGACCGTCTGAATTGTAAACTTCGACCGCTTCCGGACCGACAGCATCCATCGCTTCATTGAACGTACGGTAGAAGATGCTCTGGCTGGCGATCTCTCGTTCACCGCCCTCCCATTCTTTCGTCTGATTGAACGTCGTCCAAACGAACGTGAAGTCACCGTCCGGTTCCATTCCAACGCCGCTGAACGCCTGTTTCGTTCCGGAAGAACCATTGGAAAGCGTCAGCTTGTCGACCGGATATTTATCCACCGTAACGCCGGTCTGAGCCATCCGCGCATTGATGATCAGCGGGAAAACATCCCAGTTCGGATACGGATCCGTTTCGGTCTGACCGTCTTTCTGCGTTTCCGGTTTCGTATGATCGATGAAGACCGAAAGATCACGGCCGGCGAAGGCGCCGCCGAAGTAGATCTGAATGTACGGTTCTTCCAGCGGTTCACCATCCGCGTCGGTGCGGACGATGCTGACGCGCACATCCGGTTCGCCGTATCCCAGACGGTCAAGCTGCGTCGCGATGACAGCGGCAAGTTCGTCCAGCGTGTATTCACGGTTCAGGATCACATCGCTGACTTTGTCCGTACCATTCTCGGTGACGCCGATGCGTCCGTACATGCCTTCCACGCTGGTAATGTGCTGGATCGCCGGGAGTTTCACCGTACCGCCCTTGGTAGTGCCAAACTGCACGATCGCGTCATGCATCACACCCGTAAACTGGATCTCGAAGCAGGCAACATCCGCAGAAAATTCCGTATTCAGCGAATTTGTACCCGCCAGAGCCGGGAAAAGCATCGGATTCAGCTCGATGTCTTCATTGCCGTTCAGATCGAACTGCGTATCATCGGGGAAGCGCAGATTCGCCAGACCATCAGCAGCCTCATCGGCAGAGAGGCCGCGCACTTCCACGCAACCTTCAAACAGATTACTCTGCGCCCAGCCGCTGTCTCGTCCGGCAAAAGCTTCCTGAAGTGCCGTTTCGATAGCCAGAGCCGCCTTGGCATGGTCAAGCGCGTAGCGTTCCGTCGGAGTCCAGTAGTAGCAGTCCGCCAGCGGAACATTCAATTCCACTTCCTGACCGTTCCAGACCACATTCAAGGTAATGAACTGCCAGATGTTCGTATCCTCGAACATATCATCCACGACGCCGTCC
>CAZRGJ010000190.1:0-5744 GCA_964599445.1 uncultured Planctomycetaceae bacterium
ATTCGTATCCGGTACCGTATCGACGGTGTTCTGGTGGAGCGCGACAGTCCGCCGCGTCGTCTTCTTGGCGCACTTCTTTCCCGAATCAAGATCCTTTCCAAGCTCGACATTGCGGAACGCCGAAGAACGCAGGACGGACGAATCAAAGTCACCGTCGGCGAGAAGGAGCTGGACCTGCGCGTGAGCATCATTCCGACGAATCACGGGCAATCGGTCGTCATGCGTATTCTCGATAAGGACAACATCAAGATCGGTCTGCGTCAGCTTGGTTTTGCAGAAGACGACTTCACGACGTTCAATACGCTCATCCGCCGTCCGAACGGGATCATTCTCGTGACGGGACCGACCGGGTCTGGGAAAACGACGTCTCTTTACGCCGCTCTGAACGCGCTGAACACGCCGGACCGGAAAATCATTACGGCCGAAGACCCGGTGGAATACTATCTCGCCGGGATCAACCAGGTCGAGATCAAGCACCAGATCGGTCTCGATTTTGCGAGCGTCATCCGTTCCATGCTCCGTCAGGCTCCGAACATCATTCTGGTCGGTGAGATGCGAGACCTTGAAACTGCCCAGATGGGGATCCAGGCCTCCCTGACCGGGCACCTCGTCTTCAGTACACTGCACACGAACGACGCGCCTTCTGCCGTTACGCGCCTCGCAGACATGGGGGTCCCGTCTTACCTGATCGCCAGTTCGGTCATCGCGATCATGGCGCAGCGTCTTGTCCGAACCATCTGCAAAAAATGCCGTGAACCCTTCCAGCCTCCGCAGTCGGTTCTTGACTCGGCAGGTTTTCCGGCGGGCGTACTTGAGAGTGCGCATTTCATGCACGGCCGCGGATGCACCGCGTGCAATATGAAGGGATACAAAGGACGTCTCGGCATCTACGAACTGATGAAAATGTCGAGCAAGATTCGAGAGCTGACGTTTGCGGAAGCTCCCACGACGCAGATCCGCCAGGCCGCCATTACGGAAGGGATGAAAACTCTTTACGTAGACGGACTTCTCAAGGTCGCGAAGGGCGTCACGACGATGGAAGAAGTACTTCGCGTCGCGAAAATGTCCGAAGATGACGGTTGATTTTAAGCTGTTGGCTGCAGCTTTCAGCTTCCAGCTAACGGCTTCAGAAATTCCAGAAGATTTTCAAATTTTAATTTCAAAGGATAGAAGAATTTTATGGCAGTACTCATCGACAAACTTTTGCAGACGGTGGTGAAACAGGGCGTATCCGACTTGCACATCACGACGGGACAGCCGCCGGTCGTGCGTCTTCATGGCCGAATGGTCCGTCTTGAGACGAGTGAACTCACGCCGGACGATACCGTGGCCCTGATGAAGAGCATCACGCCGTCCCGCTGTCAGCAGGAGCTTCAGGAAATGGGAAGCACGGACTTTGGTTTCTCATTTGGCGATGCAGCGCGTTTCCGTGTTTCCGTCTTCCGTCAGCGTGGTAACGTGGCGATGGTTTTGCGTCAGATCCCGAACAAGATGCTCTCGATGGACCAGCTCAGTACGCCGCCGATCTGCCGTGAACTGATCCAGCGTCCGCGCGGTCTTCTGCTCGTGACGGGGCCGACCGGTTCCGGAAAAACCACGACACTCGCCGCGATGATCAAGTGGCTGAATGAGAACGTGGACCACCACATCATCACGATCGAAGACCCGATCGAATTCTACCATCCGAACATCAAATGCACGATCAACCAGCGCGAGATCGGCGTCGACGTGCCGACGTTTGCGGAAGCCATTCGCCGTGCCTTGCGTCAGGACCCGGACGTCATCCTCGTGGGAGAAATGCGAGACCTTGAAACGATCGAGACCGCCATCACGGCCGCAGAAACGGGGCACGTGGTGTTCGGAACGCTGCACACGAGTTCCGCCGCCGGTACGATCAACCGAATCATCGACGTTTTTCCGAACACGCAGCAGGACCAGATCCGTACGCAGCTGGCGACCTCTATTCTCGGCGTGCTCTGCCAGACGCTCCTTCCGAGGATCGGCGGCGGGCGAGTCGCGGCATACGAAATGCTCGTGGTCGACTCTGCGACGGCAAATCTGATCCGAGAAAACAAGATCTTCCGAATCACCTCCGTCATTCAGACCGGGGCGAAGCGCGGAATGCAGCTGCTTGACGACCATCTCTTCAAGCTCTGGCGCGACGGCATCGTGACGCTGGAAGACGCGCTTGGAAAAGCGAACAGTACAGACGACCTGATGAAGCGCGTTGCCGAATACAAAGCAGGCAAACTGGTCGCTGACGAATGAAAATGAGAGCCGGAATGCGCTCTGTCCCGTGCAGATCCTGGGGCAGGGCGGTTTCGTGTTTTCGGAATTGGAATTGGGGAATTTCAAAAGGTATATTTTCACAGGATTAAAGATTCATGGCATTACGTGGTTTGGGGCAGGTCCTGGTCGATCTGAAGTTCATTTCCGAGGAACAGCTTACCCTTCTGCGCGAGCAGAAAACGCGCCGTCCCGGAGAGCTTCTCGGACAGATCGCCATTGGGATGGGGCTGATCAATGACGACCAGCTGGCGCAGGCACTCGGCAGGCAGCTGGGGATGGAAATGGTCGTGCTGAGCACGTATCCGTTCGATGCGAACGTGATTTCGCTTTTGACGGAGGACATGGCGCAGAGCTACAAAGTGATCCCGCTTTCATTGGATCCGTCGACCAACGAGCTGACCATCGCGATGAGTCAGCCGCAGAATCTTTACATTTGCGATGAACTGCGCAACTTCCTCGGCTACACGATCATTCCGATGGTCGCGACGGATGCCGAGGTCAACAAATTTCTTGAGAAATACTATACGGAAGGTTCTGAGAGTGTCGAAAAACTGCTTGAGGAACTGGAATCGGACGAAAGTCTGAACCGGCTGGCATCCGAGGCGGACATCGACAATAATGCGATCGACCTGACGGGGCTGGAAGCGATGGCGGATGCCGCTCCAGTGCGCAAGCTGCTGAACATGGTCATCCTCATGGCGATCCGTGACCGTGCGTCGGACATTCACCTTGAGCCGTTTGAAACGGAGTTTAAGATCCGCATCCGCGCGGACGGTCAGCTTTACGAGCTGGTCCCACCGCCGCGTCACCTTGCGTTCGCCATCACGACGCGAATCAAGGTCATGGCGAACTTGGACATTGCGGAACGCCGTTTGCCGCAGGACGGACGAATCGAGCTTTCCGTCGGCGGACACCCGGTCGATTTGCGTGTGAGCGTGCTGCCGACACTGTTCGGCGAGAGCGTCGTCATGCGAGTTCTCGACCGATCTGTGGTCATGCTGGACCTGGACAAGATCGGGATGGACCAGGAAATTCTTGGAAACTTCCGTACGATCATGTGCCGTCCGAACGGTATCGTGCTGGTGACTGGCCCGACGGGGTCCGGGAAGACGACGACGCTGTATGCTGCGCTTTCGGAGATGAACACGATCGAGGAAAAGCTCATCACGACGGAAGACCCGGTCGAGTACGACATTGACGGTATCGTGCAGATCCCGATCGATTCGAGTATCGGCAACACGTTCGCGCAGTGTCTGCGTTCGATCCTCCGTCAGGATCCGGACCGAATTCTGGTGGGTGAGATCCGCGACCTTGAGACGGCGGAGATCGCGATTCAGGCCGCGCTGACCGGGCATATGGTGTTCAGTACGCTGCACACGAACGACGCGCCGAGCACGATCACCCGTCTGCGCGACGTGGGCATCCAGCCGTTCCTCATTACGGCGACGCTTGAAGCGGTTTTGGCTCAGCGTCTTGTGCGCCGCATTTGCACGGAGTGCAAAGAGGAAACGATGCCGAACACCGGCCTGCTCGCCGATATGGACATGACGCCGGACGACGTGATGGGGCAGAAATTTTACCGCGGGCGCGGCTGTGCGGTCTGCAACAACACGGGGCTGAAAGGGCGAACGGGTCTTCATGAGCTTCTGATCCTGAATGACCGTCTTCGCGACCTGATCAACACGGGCTGTTCGACGGAGAAACTGCGTGACGCGGCACTTCAGGGCGGCTTGACGCCATTGCGCAAGTCAGGGATGAAGAAGGTTTTTGCGGGGGAAACGACGCTGGAAGAAGTCGTTCGCGAAACGGTTGCCGAATGATCGCGAAACGGCCGCCGAATATCGCCGCCGCGTGATTTACGAAACAGGATAAATACGATTTTCAAACATTTCAATAAAACAAGGAAAACGCCATGCCTACGTATCAATTTGAAGCGATGGACTCCTCCGGCAAGGAGATTAAGGACGTCATTGATGCGCTGAACGAGGAAGAAGCACAGGCTACCATTCGGCAAATGGGTTACTTCGTGACGAAACTTGCGGTGAAAAAGGACCGCAAGGCTGCCGCAGTAAAGAGCGGTTCCCGTCGAGGTAAGTCATTTGCCCTGGGAAAGGTCAAGTCAAAGATCCTGACGACCTTTACCCGTCAGCTTTCCATTCTGCAGGACGCGGGTCTGCCGATTTTGCGCAGTCTGAAGATCTTGCAGGAGCAGTCCAAGCCGGGTGCGATGAAGAACTGTCTGATCGACGTCTGCGACGAGATCGAAGGCGGTCTGACGCTTTCCGAAGCGATGGCGAAGTCTCCGAAGGCGTTTGACCGTCTTTACGTGAACATGATCAAGGCTGGTGAGGCAGGCGGTGCTCTGGAGATCATTCTTCAGCGTCTTGCGGACTTCCGTGAACGGAGCGAAGCCCTCAAGCGCAAGATCAAAGGCGCGCTGACCTACCCGGTGGCCGTCATTGGTTTCGCGATTTTGATTTTGATCTTCATCATGCTCATGATCGTTCCCGCATTCCAGAAGATCTTCGACGACTTCGGGACGGAGCTTCCTGCCATGACGCGCCTTCTCATTGCGATGGCGGACGGCATCAAGATCTACTGGTGGGCTATCCCCGGCATTCCGTTCGGTATCGTGATGTTCGTGAAGACGATGTGCAAATTCAAGGCGTGCAAAACAGGCTGGGACCTCTTCACGCTCAAGATGCCGATTTTCGGTCAGCTGGTCGAAAAGAACATCGTGGCGCGTACGATGCGTACGCTCGGTACGCTGGTCGCGTCGGGCGTTCCGATCATTGAAGCGTTCACCATTACGCGCGAAACGGCCGGCAACGCGGTTTTCGAAAACCTGTTCGACAAAGTGCTCGGTGCCATTAAGGAAGGGGAATCGATCGCCATCCCGATGCGTCAGAACTGCCTTCCACCGTTCCATCCCATGGCGGTCTTCTGGTGGGCGTTCTTCATCTGCGGCCCGGTCGGCGTTCTTTGGTACATGGTGAAGATGAAGCAGAGGATCCTTGACGACATGGTCATCAACATGATCGACGTGGGTGAGGAGACCGGTGAATTGGACAAGATGCTCTACAAAGTGGCGGACGTGTTCGACGAAGAAGTTGCCGTTTTGACGGACAGCCTCATGAGCCTGATGGAACCGCTCATCATCATCTGCCTGGGCGGTATGGTCGGTTTTATCGTCATCGCACTGTTCCTCCCGCTCATCGCCCTCATTCAGAACCTCTCCGGCGGCTGATGTCCGGACGTTCGGGAAGAAAAAAAGACCGTTCATCCGTAAAAGTTTGAACCAATTTTTACGGATGAGCGTAGTATAATTACCTTCTGCACGGACGCAGACAAACGAAACACAAAATTCAGATCCAGGAATCAGAAATATGAAAACGTCACAGTATACCCGCCGTTCGGGTTTCACTCTCGTGGAGCTCCTCACGGTCGTCATCATC
>CAZRGJ010000191.1:0-5736 GCA_964599445.1 uncultured Planctomycetaceae bacterium
GTATCCTGAATGAGGAGACGTCCCGGAACGATGCGCCGCACGGGAGTCTGGCGATGGATGCGGATCCCGGAGCGTTCCAGAAACGGCGTCAGATTCGCGTCAAAGATCTCGCGCAGCGGGCATTGCGGGATCCAGAAATGCCAGCCGTCTTTTGTTTCGAGGAACATTCTGCGAAAAACCATCTTCGCGATGCCGGCGGAGACGGTCTCCATCTGGTCGCTGAATGCGGACAGGATCATCGGGTCGAAGAAATGATCCGCCACCGATGCCGGGCAGTCCAGTTTTTCGATCCATGCGCGAAACGAGTCTCCGGAATTCGGCGTCGAATTCTGGATCTGACGGCAGATCCCCAGCAGCTGAAGACGTTCCAGCCGGCTTAAATGCCCAAGTCCCCAGAGTGCCGGAAGAAGATGGAGCGGCTGCGGAAGGAGACCGGAATTCCGAAATGGAAAAAATCGGAGAGGAGCGGCGGTTTCCGACACTCCGGAACGTACGCAGAACGTCATTTCCGTCTGGAGTTTCCAGAATCGAAGCAGATCCGTCCTCCGAAGAAATTCCAGCATCGCCGTGCAGCAGTTCATCGTCAGATGCTGCGCTCCGTCAAGCAGAAGATCTTCTTCTGGAAGAAAACGGGACGACGCCCGGCCGCCGAGGATCGCAGAAGCCTCAAAAAGATGGATCTCCAACGGCATCGAAGAGCCGCTCTGCTCCAGTTCCTTCGCGAGATCCCAAAGACGCACGGCTGCCGCAGCTCCGGAAAGCCCGGCTCCGACGATGGCGACTGTGCGTTTGGTTTGGGTCATGGATCCTGCCTTTTTGATTGGAATGCGTGACGCGGTTGATTCTACTTGACCTATCGGCAGAAAGTCGGCGCAAAATCAGAATTTTGGACTCCCCGCTTGAATTTTTATCTTTTTGCGGTAGAATGGGAAACGAAAATTTTGGAGAAGAAAAAAGTGAAGGAAAAAAGTGAAGGAAAAATCGGAAACGGAAAGAGGGCGAAATGGAAAGAGAGACGGAGTTCGGAACAGAAGACGCCAAGTGCCTCGAGGCGAAACAAAATGCGGAAAAGCTGGCAAATGGTTTGCTCATGAATGCGGAATCCGCACAGGAACGGGATCTTCCGGAGATCCTTGCGCTTCAGCGTCTGGCTTTTGAGTGCGAGGCACAGGCTCTGAATGATTGGACGATCCAGCCGATGACCGAAACGCTGGAAGAACTACGGCAGGAATTTTTTGCCGGACCGGTCCTGAGGATCTGCGAGCCGGAAAACGGGCGGATCATCGCATCGATCCGGGCACATGAAGAAAATGGGACGCTCCATCTCGCTAAACTCGTCGTTCATCCCGATTTTCGCCGGCGCGGTCTGGCCAGCCTGCTTCTGCGGGAGATCCAGACGCGGGTCCCTCATCGCAGGATCGAGCTCTTCACCCGGGCGGACAATGCGGGAAATGTCGCCCTTTATCTCGCTGCGGGATTCCGGATCTTCGCGGGAAAAGACTTTACGGAAAATCTGCGAATGGCGTATTTTGAAAAAACGGCGGAAGAAACCGACGTTCTGGAGTAAACCGGAGCATTCCCGCTTCTTTCGCCTTTTTTCGCCTTTTGGCGTGGTCCGCGACGGTCTATTCTTCCGCTGCCGCCGTCTTCTTCACGGCTTTTTTCGCCGTTTTTTTGACGGTTTTTTTCGCGGCTTTCTTCGTCACTTTTTTCGCCGCCTTCTTCACAGTCTTTTTCGCCGTCGTTTTTTTGGCTGCTTTTTTCGTCGCTTTTTTAGCTGCCGCAGAGACTTTCGCCGTCTTTTCAGCTGCCTTTTTTACGGTCTTCCTGGCGGTCTTCTTCACGGCTTTTTTTGCCGATTTCTTTTTTGCCGGACCTTTGGCCGCACGTGCCGCCAAAAGTTCCAGTGCCTCTTCCAGAGTCAGTTCTTCCGGGTTGGCCGTCCGCGGAAGCGACGCATTCGTCGTGCCGTCCGTGACGTACGGTCCAAACCGGCCCGCCAGCATCCGGACGTCTTCTTCCGTGACCGGAGATTTTCCGAGCACCTTTGCAGCCTGACGCATAGACGCAGCCCTCTGCGTGCCTGCTCCTCGGCGGTTTTTCGGCTGAGCGAGGATCTGGAGAGCCTGCTCCAGCGTCACGTCGATCGGCGAAATGTCATCCGGAAGGGAACGGGTCTCTTCATTCCACTTCACGTAGGGTCCGTAGCGACCGTTGGATGCAGTGATCTCCGCGCCGTCATCCGGGTGCACGCCGAGTGTCCGCGGAAGCTGAAGGAGCTTCACTGCCGTCTCGAGATCCACTTCTGCCGGGTCCATTCCCTTCAGAAGCGATGCATTGCGCGGTTTTTCTTCGTCGTCGGCGTCTCCGCACTGAATGTACGGTCCATAGCGTCCGACTTTGACGTAGATCGGTTTCCCGGAGTCCGGATCCATGCCGAGCGGTTCTTCACCCTGGTGGGCGTTGGCGAGCAGCTCCAGACCTTTTTCGACCGTGAGTTCATCCGGTGCCATCGATTCCGGAATACTGACGCGGGCCTCACCCTGTTCCAAGAACGGTCCGTAGCGGCCGACGCGGACATGAAGCGGTTCTCCGTCTTCCGGCGTCCCGATCCCGATCGTGCTGATCTCTCTCGCGTCGATCTGGTCCAGCATATTCGCCAGAAGAGGACGCAGACCGGGGACCGTTTCCTTTTTTCGGTCTGTTTTTTTCCCGCTGCTTTGGGATTCCGGAGACGTTTCATCTCCAAAATAGAATTCATGGAGATAGTCGATCCACTCCCGTTCTCCGCGGCTGATCGCGTCCAGATCGTCTTCCATTTCTGCCGTGAACTGGTAGTCGATCAGGTCGGGGAGGTGCGTTTCGAGCAGTTTGCAGACTGCGAAAGCGACCCACGTCGGGATCAGGACGTTTCCGCGCTTGAAGACATAATTGCGCGCCAGGATCGTTTCGATGATGGAGGCATACGTACTCGGACGGCCGATCCCCTTTTCTTCCAGCGTACGGGTCAGTGCCGCTTCGCTGAAACGGTTCGGCGGCTGGGTCGTGTGGACTTTCGGATCGAGTTTGCGGCAGGAAAGGATCTCGCCCTCTGAAACCGGCGGCAAGATCCGTTCTCCGTCCTGGTCGTCCATTTCGTCCGTCCCTTCAATGTATGCGCGAAGGTACCCGGGGAACGTGATGGTTTTTCCGGAAGTCGTGAATTCCGCATCGTCCAGACGCAGTGCGATCGTTTTGCGCTGGCCGACGGCATCGACCATCTGGCACGCAACGGTCCGTTTCCAGATCATGTCGAACAGTTTGAATTCATCCGGAGAAAGGGAGCCGCGGACTTCTTCGGGGATCCGGAAAGCCGTGCCTGCCGGACGGATCGCTTCGTGAGCTTCCTGCGCATTTTTGACCTTCGTCTGGTAGTGCCGCGGAGTGGCCGGAAGGTACTCCTTGCCGTAGATCTGCCGGACCAGGTCCCGGGACGCATTGAGTGCTTCTTCGGAAAGTGCCGTCGAGTCGGTTCGCATGTACGTAATGTACCCGTTTTCGTAGAGACTCTGCGCTGCCGTCATGGTACGGCGGGCGGTGAATCCGTACTTTCGGTTCGCTTCCTGCTGAAGCGTACTGGTCGTGAATGGTGCCGGCGGACGCTGAACGAAATCTTTGTTTTCGACGCGCGTGACTTTGGCTTCCTGCGTCTTTTCGAGACGTTCCAGAAGAGCGTTCACCTCCGCCTCGGACATCTGAAGGCAGTCGCGGTTTTTCAGCACTCCCGTATTTGCGTCGAAATCGCGGCTGGTCGGGATCCTGCGGCCGTTGACGGATTCGAGCGAGGCATGGAAATTCTGCTTCTGCTTCGTTTCAAAAAGGCCGAGCAGGTCCCAGTACGTCGCGCTTCGGAAGGCCATTCGCTGGCGTTCCCGATCCACGATCAGCCGGACTGCGACACTCTGGACTCTTCCGGCAGAGAGTTTCGGCCGGACCTTGCGCCAGAGCAGCGGGGAAACATCGTAGCCGAAAAGCCGGTCCAGGATCCGTCGGGTCTCCTGGGCACGCACGAGCGATTCATTGATCTGACGCGGATTTTCCAGTGCGCTGAGGATCGCTTTTTTGGTGATTTCGTGGAAAACGAGCCGATGGACCGGGACTTTCGGTTTCAAAACCTGGCACAAATGCCAGCTGATAGCTTCTCCCTCGCGGTCTTCATCCGTCGCGAGATAGAGTTCATCGGCTTCTTTCAGAAGTGTCTTCAGTTTGTCGACCTGCTTTTTCTTCTCTTTCGAGACGATGTAGACCGGTTCAAAATCATGGTCAACGTCCACGCCAAGATACGCCCAGTCCTCGCCGCGGTATTTCTCCGGAAGCTCTTTCGCTCCCTGCGGAAGATCGCGTACGTGTCCGATGCTGGCTTCGATTTCGTAATTGTCTCCCAGAAATTTGCGGATCGTCCGCGCTTTTGCCGGGGACTCGACGATGACCAAGGATTTGCTCGTTGATTTCATGCTGGATCTTTGAGTGAATGTTTTTCGAAGAGGAGGGATGCTGGATCCTGCCGGACTGACCGGCTCCTCTTCAGGTTTACGTGTTGCGGTGAAGGACATTCGGTTCCGCTCCGTTCTGTTTGCCGAATGATCTTCATGCCTGAGTATTTTGGAATGGGGCACCGGATCCGGATTTTTGCGGAAAACAGTATGGTACCGGTACCGTATCGAACATAAAGTCTTCAAAATCCCAATTATTCCAAATTTCAGAATTCACGCAAGAGGGATTTTTAAAATTTTTGCAAAATTTCGGAAATTTTGTCAATTTTTGCGCGGCTTTGAGCAATTTTTTGACTTTGGGACGGACTTTGGGATCGATTTCCGGGCCTCTGCTTCCCTTTGGCGATGGGAAACGTTCCGGAGCTTTTCATTTTACGGAGCCCCGGCAAGTATGGTTTTCGTGAAAAAGAAATTTTCAGGATCCCGCAATGAGAGAGACTCTGCCCGAACGTTCCGAAAATGAAAGTTTTTCGGAGATCCTGCCGATGAAAGAGACGTCCCGTGAACTTTTTTATTTGCGTCTCCTGTCCAGACGGTCTGGATCTTCCGCCTGGAGGAAACGCGTTTCCGTGAATTTCAACGCAGGCGTACCCATGCCGTACTGGATCCCCGTCTTTGATTCACCCTTTCCGATTTGGCTGCTCGGCATTTTTGCTTTGGGGTTGGGGATAGGTACGTACTTTTGGATGAAAAATCAGAAATTTTCAGATTTTCCCTTTCGGTTTGCGGGCGGAACTGCTGCGCTGCTCATTTTTTGCGGGATCGCCCAACTCTCCATGGAAAAAAAGATCAAGCCGGCGGCGGAACTTCTTTTTCTGCTGGACGACTCCCTGAGTATGTCGCTCCCCATGACCCTCCCGGAAACGCAGACGGACTCGGAAACGCAGACGGACTCGGAAACGCAGACGGACTCTGCATTCTGCGGCGCAACACGATTCCAGACGGCCTGCCGTCTTCAGGAGAGACTCCGTCCACTTCTGGAGAAGGAAGGGATCCAGACCCGGACCGTTTTTCTTTCGGAACTTTTTGTCGGCGGAACTGGGAAACCGGAGCAAAACGGGAATGCGGAACGGACGTCCGGCGGTTCTCTCGGTCAATTCCCGGATTTCCCGGAAACTCCGCTGGATCAGGCACTGAGAGCGGCTTTGAAGCTGGAGTTTCAGGACGCCGGCATCCAGCCGGTCCATCGGTCGGGGATCCTTCT
>CAZRGJ010000192.1:0-5691 GCA_964599445.1 uncultured Planctomycetaceae bacterium
CTTGTGCAAGAAATTGACAAAGGGTTGCGAAATCTTGCAACCCCCGAAACTAGCCCGGAAGTCAGCAGAACCCGGAAGAAAAGCGCGGAAAAGGGAGAATTTGTGGAAAAAAACGGAAAATTTTTGGAAATATTTCCGATTTTTAGAAAAAAGGCGCGGGGAAGTACTTGCGTTTCTGCGCGTTTTGTGTTAAACCTAATGTATTCAGGAGATCCTGAAAACGTTTTTGACCAACCACCATTCACAAGAAATTCAGATCACGGAGAAAAACATGCCCAGACCGATTACGTTGTTCACGGGTCAGTGGGGAGACCTCAATCTCGAAACGATTGCCAGCCGCATGAGCGAATTTGGCTACGACGGCCTTGAACTGGCCTGCGGAGCCAACGACCATTTCGATATTCACAAAGTGCTGGAAGACGACAATTACTGGCCGGAAAAGAAAGCGATGCTTGAAAAGTACGGCATGAACGTCTGGGCGGTGAGCAATCACTGCGTCGGACAGTGTGTTCTGGACAAGATCGACTCCCGCCACAAGAACATCGTTCCGAACTATGTTTGGGGCGACGGCGATCCGGAAGGCGTTCGTGAACGCGCGATCAAGGAATCGAAAGACGTTGCGCGTGCTGCGGCGAAATGCGGCATCAAAATCGTGACGGGCTTCACCGGTTCCAGCATCTGGCCGCTTCTGTACAGCTGGCCGCCGGCGGACTGGAAAGACATCGACGCGGGTTTTGAACTTCTGAGCGAACTGTGGACGCCGATCATGGACGTCTACCAGGAATGCGGCGTGAAATTCGCGCTGGAAGTCCATCCGACGGAGATCGCTTTCGACCTTTACTCTGCCGAAACCGCTCTTAAGGCGATGAACTACCATCCGGCATTCGGTTTCAACTTTGACCCGAGCCACCTGATCTGGCAGGGCGTCGATCCGGCCGAATTCATCCGTGCGTTCCCGGACCGCATCTACCATGTCCACGTGAAAGACGCCGCGGTCACGCTCAACGGCAAATCCGGCATTCTGGCCTCCCACATCAACTTTGGCGACCGCCGCCGCGGCTGGGACTTCCGCAGCCCGGGTCACGGAGACGTCAATTTTGAAGAGATCGTCCGCGAACTCAACGTCGCGAAATACGAAGGCCCGCTTTCCGTCGAATGGGAAGATTCCGGCATGGAACGCTTCTGGGGTGCGGAAGACGCTTTCAATTTCGTGAAGAGCTGGAACTTCTCGCCGAGCGACTTCGCGTTTGACTCCAACTTCAGCAAAGACTAAAATATGCGGAAGATCCTGAAGTCTTCATAGCATACACAAAGTCCGCATCATGGAAACATGGTGCGGATTTTAGCACATTGGGAGACGGCTGCGAATACGGTACGTTTACTCTGACGGCAGCCGGACAGGACCGTTTCCGGATCTCATCAACGTTTCTGAAACAGCAAAACCGGTTTTGATGGAGGGCAAAATGAGCACACCGCAAGTCAGATTCCTGCTTTTTGGAGCACTCTTTTTTGATTTCTGCCGGATCCTTTCCGCCTCGGAAGGAAACATGGTGCCGGATACCGCGCCGGTGTTTCTCTGCAGCGGCGAGATTTTCTGGATCTTCGTGGTGATCTTTTTCATTTTCCGATTTTTCGCGTCGAAAGCCGATCCGGAACAGACCGGTTTTCCGCGTCCCAAATCGACGCCGGGCCAGAAAAGGATCCTGGAAACGATCGCTCTGGAAGAATTCCGGCGTGAAGCACAAAATCAGCCGGACCGCGCATTCCCTCATTCGGCAAATCGCCCGCAGCCGCCGCGTACGTCTTCCCCACGTACATCTGTTTCGCCGGCCAGTCCGCATTCCGTTCCGGTCCAGTACCTGCAAAGAACGCCGATGGCGCAGTCCCGGAAACAGCCTGCCGGCACAGCATCCGCGCATTCTGCCGTTCATTCCCATCCATCTCATTCCCACGGAGAAGAGATCCTCGCGCCGGTCTACGAACTCGCGGGGCACGGCAAGCTGGAACTCCTGCGCAAAAAACTGGCCAAAGGAGCCAACGTCAACGAACAGGACGCTTTTTTCTGCGAGACCGGCCTTCACCGGGCTGCGAAACGCGGAGACGCCGCCGCGGTCCAGCTTCTTCTGGAATCCGGTGCGGACGTCCGTTTCGTGACGCTTCCATACGGCGAGACCCCGCTTCATTTCGCGGTTTCAGGACGAAATCCGCAGGTCGTTCAGCTTCTCCTCCAGTACGGCGCAGCCCCGAACGCGAAAGACTGCTTCGGACGCACACCGGCCCAATGTTCCCGATTTTATGGCGAACTGCGCGAGATCTTTGAAAAAGCCGGCGCAAAAGTCCGATAAGAAAACGTTCACCAAGCCCTCAATAAAAAACGAATGACGCAGAAATGAAAGAAAATCATCCCTTCCTGAATGGAGCAAGTGAAACAGCCGCCGGTTTTGAAAGCTGGGGAGAGTGGCTTTTCGCCCGCCAGCAGCAATGTTCGGAGTGCACCGACCCCTACGATGACCGACATTTTCAGGAAGATGTTGATGAAGACGATTACTGCGGGATCCGTTCACTGGTCCGTGAGTCGATCCAAAATTCCCTCGACGCGCAGGATCCGGAAAGTACGGAACCGGTCCGCGTTCTGTTTCGGCTCGGTACGCTGAACTGGGATGAAGAGAATCGGAAACGGATCCGTTCCCTTTTCGCCCGTCTCGAAGGACCGTTGAAAGAATTTGGCTTCTCTCTGCAGGATGGAATGCGTCAACCAATGCGGTATCTCGTCTGCGAGGACTTCAATACGATCGGCCTGAACGGTTCTGTGGACCGCATCATCCGGCAATCCGAACCCAATGCCGCCGAGGAACACTTTTACTGGTTCTGGCGCAACTCCGGACGCAGCGGGAAACGCGGCGGAACTGGACGCTGGGGTCTCGGAAAAACGGTCTTTAACGCGGCCAGTCTTGCCCATACTCGATTTGGTCTGACCCTGAGAAAATCGGACCGAAAACGCTTTCTGATGGGAAAATCGGTCCTTAAGCTCCACGAATTTGAAGGAACGCACTACGAGGCATACGGTTTTTGGTGCCGTAAGGAAGCAAATTACGATCCGCAGGCTGACCGTATGCCGCTACCGGTCGATGAGGAGACCGCAATTCAGGAATTCAGCCAATTTTGGGGCCTGACGCGAACAAATGAGACGGGCCTTTCGCTCGTCGTGCCGTTCCTCCAAAATATTTCCCACAAACGTCTCATTCAGTTGACGATCGGCAACTATTTCGTGAAGATCCTCCAGGGGGAACTGACCGTTGAAGTCCACGATGAAGGAAAACCAGTTTTGATCAACGCGCAAACAATAAACCCGCTCGTGAAGAAATATTTCGACCCGAAAAAGGAAAACGGGAAAACACTCTCACGCTTCCTCTCTTTTGCCGAAAATCTGGAACTTTTCCAAAAATGCCTCGGCGGTAAAGTTTCGGTCCATGAAATTGAGATCCCCGGTGAGAACGTTCCGAACGAGACTCTTCTAAAAAATGCGATGGGAAGAGCACTGACCTCCTGGCGCGAAGAATTCTCTCTCGGTAAGATCCTGGGATTCCGGATCCGTTTTCGTCTGCCTCATTCGGAGGAAAAAGATCTTTGGGGACACGCTGCGGTCTTCATCCAGAAAGACGCGAATGCAAAAAAAGATGATTTTTATTTCACCCGAAACGGTATGCTGCTTCCTGGACACAAAGGAACGTCCGGTATCCGCGGCCTGTTTCTTTCGGATGAATCCGATCCGGACGATCATCTCTCACGTTTTCTTGGAGATTCGGAAGAACCAGCGCATGAGAACTGGGAATCTCAGCGTCTGGAAGGGAAAAAATGGCAGAGAGGCTTCAAAGGACGAGTGGATTTTGTCGCCAACCTGGCCAAAACACTCAACAAGATCCTTCAGTTTGAAAACCGAAAGGCAAACCTGAACGCATTCGCCTCATTTTTCCCGGATACACGCGGAAATTCCGCATCTTCTGGAAGAACGCAGAGTTCCATCGCCCGCAGCAAGGAGAAATTGAAAGAGGCTCCAGGTCCTGCTGTTCGCAAATGGTACGAGATCCAAAAACAAACGGGAGGATTCCGGATCTGCTCGACGGGGATCCCCATTCCGGCGAATGCCGCGCTGGAGATCGAAGCCGCATACTATGTCGAAAAAGGAAACCCGTTCCGAAGCTGGAATGAGCTGGATTTCAGTTTCTACCAAAAAGTCAGTCAGAATGACACGGCATCATGCCAACTGAATGAAAAAACATTTCGTTTTTCGTCTGAAAACGCGAACTGCCTGATCCCCTCACTTGCGCAGGGAATCAAAGAAAATGTTTTGAAGATCCAGATCCTTCCGTCAGAGAGATTCAGCTTCAAGATCGCCGGATTTGACCCCAATCGCGACGTTTACGTGGATGTGCGAGATATTTCCAGCGAAGAAGAAGAGGTACGGAACGAAAGCAGCCTCCACTGAAACCAATGCCCACAAGAATAAGACTGAAAAACGATGAAAAAACGCATCAACAGCACACAGCGCAAAAAAATCACGCGCGACAGGATCCAGATCACAGTCAGAGAAGACGCTTCCTTTACTCTGAAACTGGATCTTCGTGAACTGAAATTCCCCAGGGACGCCCGAATCATCCTTGAAGCGACCTGCGCGGGAAACGCCGAAGTAAAACGCTTTGACGACATTGGGGCCATCAAAGATTTTCGCGGCGGGATCGTGAACTACGAAAACACGCTCCGCCCATTTCGCGCCAGCAATTTCACGTTTACCATCAAGATCGTTGACGTTCAGGATGAAATCGGCAAGATTCTCGGTTTCGCAAAAGTCCCGACCTCCCAAAAAGGGGAATCAAGCCTGATCGCGCTTGAAGTTTCCGATCAGCTGGATCTCATTCCATGGCAGCTTGATCTTGATGGAGATCTTCCGGTACTTCTGGTGAATGAGAAGTATTTGGGCCTGGCCCGTCACCTGGAATCAGATCCGGCACTTCAGGTACTCATTCTGCCGGGAGTCTTTCGTGAGGCAATACAAAAAGCCATCGAAGAACAGGATCCGGATGACGATGAACAGACCTGGAATCATCTCCTCCGGCTGGCGGCGGAACTTCATCCAGAAAAGCAGCTGCTGCCTGAAGATGAAGACGAAGAGGAACAGAAAAAGTGGGTGATGGACGTCGTGAACGCATTCTGTGGGAAAAATCATTTCTTTGAGATGTTCCAGAGAAGCAGCTGGGCCGACGCGGAAGCAAATGATGATCAGCGATGACGGATAGTGAAAGGAAACATGAAAATGAGACTCAGAAGACTGAATGAAGCCGGGATCTCCCGTTTTCGTGAACTGCTCGACTCACTCCGTCAAACTCCGGAAATGAACATTGCGCACTGGCGGAAAGTTCTGGAAGACCCGAAATTGACGGAACTTCATGAAGAAGACGCCGACATGCCGGAACAGAAATTCTCCACGCGCAGAGAATTTACCGAAATGTTCCGTGAACGCCTCGGACACTGTGATTCCCAGAGCTTTCAGAACGACGCTGGAATGTGGGCGTGGCTCTCCATGTTCTATTTCGATTCCGTCTGCCCGAAAAATGTCTGCGGAACCAGAAAGGTTTTGAAGGACTACGCATATATTCCAAAGGTAAAGGAACGAAATCAGGTTTTTCATTTACT
>CAZRGJ010000193.1:0-5633 GCA_964599445.1 uncultured Planctomycetaceae bacterium
AACCTGCCTAAGGTTTCCCTTTTTCAGATTCCCGTCTTTTCAGTCTCTCAGCCAAAGTCCTGTACGCCGGAAAATTCCAAGCACACGGATCAGGAATTCAGATTCAGAGTCTGAAGCTGGGAAATGATCTGAAAAAGTCTTTCCTGGGTCTCAAGATCCAGAGCATCGGAAGTCCGGCATTTCTGCAGGATGGAGCGCAAAAGGGCAAGATCCTGAGCCTCATCCAATTCAGAATTTTCCAGCATCTTCGAAAATTCTGCGCTATTTTCCGCAGATGGGGCAGCAGTTCTTTCCTCACGTCCCGTCCGGTCAGAAGATCCCGAAAAAACGGCCTCGCCATTTTCTCCCAACTCACTGTTTCGGACCGGATCCATCGGACGCATTCCGGAAGTTCCGGAACTCCCGAAATTCCCTGAATTTCTCCGCAAAACCCCATCTTCGATCAGCGTTTCCGGCTGATAAAAATCCGCAGGCGGTACGGAACTCCGAAAATCCCCATTTCCGTATTCCGGTTCAATACGCACCCCCGAGGATTTCCCGGCAAACGAATTTCCGGAAGCCGTATTCGCAGGATCCATCCCCTCCGCACGAGCTTCACGGAATGGAACAGCAGCCCCAGAAGTCTCGTTTCCAGACGCCAGTGCCTTCAAAACGGCCTGCGCGAGGAAAGATTCCAGCTCGGCAGAAATTCCTGATGCCGTCGGCGTCATTCCGGCTCTCTCTCCTGCAGCAAAACCGGAATTCGGAAAACCTGCCCCCCGCTCCATTCTTTCCGCAAGGATACGATGGAGCGGATCTGCAAACGAAGAAGCCGACGCCGACTGTTGGAAATTCCAGTTCCTGTCCAAAGCTGAGGCCGCATTCTGACGGGATCCGGACTCCGTCTCCGCAAAGCCGCCCATGCACGAACGATTACCGACATTTTCTGCAAATGAACGGAAAAGAGGCGCACGGTTTTTCTGTACGGCATGGCTCCGTTCCTGCGCAATACGGCGAATGGCCCCCTTAACGTGCTCCTGAAGCTCAAGCCAGTGATCCGAGATCTGCGTCAGATCCGCATTTCTTCGGCTCTCATCCCGCATCGCCGTGAGGATCCTCTGCAAAAGTCCCATGGCATGAACAGTATCTTCCATGACCGCATCGAGGATCAGTTCATCCACACTCAGACCGCGTCCGTCAAATCCCGACGGAGTTCCCGAAACCGGCGACGTCCACGCACATGAGGAAGCTTTTCCGGAACCGTTTCCAGAAAAATTCTCATTAATTGAGGAAGACGAAAATGCCGTTCCGTTCCCATATGCAGAATAAGACGCGGAAATATTCTCATTTCGGTACGGCACTTCTTCCTGGAATGGCCTGCCTGCATGAGAAGCGTGCATCCCGGACCTCCCATAGGAAGAAACCCGCGCACTTCCAAACCCATCGGAAACCGGAGTCCGCGACGAATAAGACGGCAAAGGAGAGACCGATTCTCCGCGAGACGGAAAACTGAAACTGGAGCTTTCCTTCAGGACGTCCCACCAATCGTCATCCTGACCGTTCCGTTCCTCATCCTGGAAACGTTCCCGAAGCGGTTCCTTTACGCCGAGAGCATCCCGTTCCGAAAGATGTGCAGTCGAAGGAGTTTCCGTACCATCCCCCACCGTTCCATTCTTTCGGAGCTCTGCACGTTCTTGATCCGGTTCCAAACGGACATTCCGGGAATCCTCAAGACGTTCTGCCTCCTGTTCAACCTGCTCATTTCTCAATGCATTTTCCTGCGCGGAGATCTCCCATTCATGCGGCAGCGCATTTGCTTCTTCGATCGCATCGCGAACTTCCTGTGCCTCATCGTAGCTCCAGATCTGGGTGGAATCCTCCAGAGAGACCTCTCCGCCAAGCTCGATCGATGAGCCGGAATCCAAATCATCGTCCAGCGACCCAAATTCGATCGAATTGGAAGAAACAGACGCCGCAGACCCACTGTCCAACGCATCAAAACCATCTTCCGTACGAGAAACGCTTCCGGACGGTCCATCCTCATTTCCGCCGAACTGCTGAAGACTGCGCCACGCACGCTGAACGAGTTCCGCCGTGATCCACTCCGGCTCGAGCGGCTGCGAATAATCCGCACCGCCGGTCGGCAAAACAGGATCTTCGGAAACGGAGGCCGTCCCGTTTTTCAAGACATTTTCCGACGCATTTTCCTCAAGAGACGCCGCTTCTTCCGCCGACTTCAGGACCGTACTGCTTTCCGCAAAGGAATCGGATTCCCAGTCGTCAAATTTCCCAGCTTCCAGAACCGAATCCGAATCGACGCTGGAAAAGATCCCATTCTCTTCGGGAAGTTCCGAGATTCCGGCAAATGCAGATTTTCCGCGAAGTTCCGCCGCCAAAACGAGCACATGATCGGCAAGCTGATTGATCAGACGGGGCTGACCATCCGCAAACCGGAAGATCTCGCGGCACACTTCACGCGAGAAAAGTCCTTTCGTATCGCCGGCCTGCACAAGTTCCTCCCGAAGGAACGCCGTCGTTTCATCCCGATTCAGCGATTCAAGAAAACAGCGGAGCGTGATCCTCTGGGAGAATGACTCCAACTGCGGAAACGTCAATTTTTCCTCCAGCCCGGTGTCTCCAAACAGAACGACACGAACTCCTGGTTCCGGAGAATTCGTCAAATCAAGAAGTTGCCGGATCTCTTCAAAAACCTCAGCCGCAGCCGCCTGCGCATCATCGATCAAAAGAAGCAGACCACCGCGGAACTGTTTGGATGTCCCGAGCAGAGAGACGAGAGTTTCCCGCATCGAAATGAGATTTCCAGACTCAAACGGAGCACGAAACCTCGAAAGAAGCGTCTCAAAAAAAACGTGCGGCTGAGTCAGATTTTTTCCATTCAGCAGGACCGATTCCATTCTGTCCTGAAATTGTTTCTGAAGTGTTCTGCACAACAGAGTCTTCCCCATACCGGAGAGCCCCGAAACGAGCGCAACACCTTCCTGACGTTCCACACAGCGGGAAATCTGAATTCTGGCACTTTCCATGTCGCCAAAAGCACAGTACGCTTCCGGTACCGGTTCTGCGATAAAAGGGCGTTTTTTTAGGCCAAAATAGTAGTTTCCCATTTTTATGCTTCCTGATTTCCATCCACTCTGAAATCCAGGTCTCTTCTCAACTGGTCCGCATCCTGCGTCCCGTCCCGGAAAATCGCGCGTCTCTCCTTTGGAGCAGTTTTTCGGTCCACCGAACATAACCGCTCCTTTTGCTCTAATCGGCCCCAGAGCTTTCATTCTTCACCCTTTTCGCAATTTCTTCCCGTTTCTCTTCCGAAACTCTGAGAGTCATGCCGGTCACGAAGCCCAGAAAAGATGGGCAAACTATCCATTTTTTAACGTTCCTCAAAAATAAAAAATCTATCCTCCATCTTCTTTAAATTCCCAACCGGACCGCAATCAAAAAAATCCGCAATTTCAACTCAGAATTCAAATCATTTCCCCGACGTGACCTCGTCTACAAGATAGACGATGGATTCGTACGGGATCCCGCCATTCGTCGTCAGCCCGATCTCGCACGTCCGGCTGTTCGAGTACCCGATCTTCACTCCATGCTTTTCGAGCTGGGGACGAAGCGAACGCAGTGCCCACGCATTCACTTCCGGGTACGTGAATCCGCGATCTCCGGCAAATCCGCAGCAGTTTACGTTTTCCGGAAGCAAAACGTTTTTCGAACAACGCCGCGCCAGCGTCAGAAGAAACGGCTCCAGTTTCATTTTTTTCATCGAGCACGCCACGTGAACCGCGACCGGCTCTTCCTTTGGGTGCCATTCCAGACGATCGACCAGAAAACGTTCGATGAATTCGACCGGCTCGTAGAGTTTCAGTCCCTTCATGTACTCACGCATCCGGTAGAGGCACGGGCTCTGATCGCAAAGGATCGGAAATTTCCCCTGCTCCGAAGCTTCACGGAGTGCCGATTCCAATTCCCGGACCTTTTCTTCCGCCAGATCGGGCATGCCTTTGCTTTCCCAGATCGTCCCGCAGCAAAGTTGGCCGGGATTTTTCGGGAAAATGACGCGAAAACCGGCTTTCTGCAAAAGCTGGACCGTTTTTTTCGCCAACGGAGTGGAATCCGGCGAGTGCCGCTGTGTGCCGAATGTCTGGTTGATGCAGCTCGGGAAATAGACAACCGCAGGAGGGGCGGAAACTGCCGAATCAACCGCTGACGAATCCGGTACAGGCGAAACGTGAGTCAATGACTTGGCCGCCGCCAAATCGTTTCGCGGTTCGTTTCCTGCGATTTCCAAAAGTTCACGCTCGCGGAAAGTGTACGCCCTCGGCATGGCAGAAGTCCAGAGCGGGATCCGTTTTCCGGAACCTTCATGGAGCATCCGACAGACTTTCGGCATCATTTTCTTTCCGAGAAGCGAATGGCCCAGATCCGCGATTTTCAAGACCATGCGAAGCGGCGGTTTCAGTGTCGAAAAATGTCTCGCAGAAAGTTTTCCAATTCGGTATCCCAGGCTTCCGGGCGGGATCTCCGAGGCACGGATCTGATGGATCAGTTCACCAACGCTGATCCCCATCGGGCAGGAAAGCGAGCAGAGGCCGTCTCCCGCGCAGGTCTGATTTCCGGGATAGCGGAACGCACGGCGCAAATGGCGGGCTTCCGCGAGACTTTCGGAAATCTGAAGCCCTTCAAGGCGCGCGATTTCCCGCTGGATGACGATCCGCTGCCGTGAAGAAAGCGTGAAGCCGCACGACATGCAGTTCACCTCGCAGAAACCGCACTCGATGCACTGGTCGATCAGTGAATTGGCGAGCGGAAGAGGCTTGAGGTCCTTCAGATAGCACCGGGGATCTTCGTTGAAGATGACGCCTGGATTCAGGATCCCATGCGGGTCAAAGAGCGTCTTGATCTCGCGCATGATCCCAAAGAGTTCCTCCCCCCACTCCACGGCAACGAACGGTGCCATGTTTCTCCCGGTCCCATGCTCGGCCTTGAGCGACCCGTCGTATTTGCCGACCACCAGTTCAATGACGTCCTGCATGAGAGCCTCGTATCGCGCGATTTCCTCATCAGAGTCAAATTTCTGATTCAGGATGAAATGGTAGTTTCCTTCCAGTGCATGGCCATAGATGCACGCATCGCGGTACCCATGCCGAGCGAGGAGTGCTTCCAATTCCTTCGTTGCTTCCGGAAGCCGGGCGATCGGAAAAGCGACGTCCTCGATCAGGCAGGTACTTCCCGGTTCCCGTGTGCCGCCGACGGCCGGAAAGATCCCGGAACGGATCTTCCAGAATTCCGCATACTCTTCCGGTTTGTCCGTAAACCGGATCGGCATGACAGTCGGAAAGTCCTTAAGGATGGCACAGATCGCCTGAATATTGGCGTCCAGTTCCTCTTTGGAAGCCGCAACCGTCTCCGTAAGGACCGCAGTCAACCCCATTCCGGTCTCGTCTTTTGCGGCCTCAAGCGATTTTTTATCGAGCATCTCCGCACTGTACACCGGCCCATCCTTCATGGCGACGACAGCGCGGGAGGCCTCTTCAAGACTGCGAAAATAAAGCATCGCGCTCGCCTTAAACGGCAGATCCGGGACCGTACGCATCGTGACCTGAGAGAGAAACGCAAGCGTTCCCTCCGAGCCGACCAGA
>CAZRGJ010000194.1:0-5614 GCA_964599445.1 uncultured Planctomycetaceae bacterium
CATTTTGGTCGCAAGTTTGTTTTTCGGAAGCATACGGCGAACAGCTTCGGAAAGGATCGCGGTCGGATTCTTTTCCATGCGGGTCGCGGCATTTTCGCTGCGCAGACGGGTATATCCAGTCGTCCAGGTATAACGTTTCTGTTCCCATTTTTTGCCGGTGAACTTCACTTTGTCAGCGTTGATCACGACAACAAAACGGCCGGTGCAGACGTTCGGGGTGTAGGTCGGGCGGTCTTTGCCCATCAGAGCCATTGCAATATCGACAGCGAGACGACCAACGACTTTATCCGTCGCGTCGACCAAGATCCACTCCTGTTTCACATCTGCCGGTTTCGCCATGAACGTTTTCATAATGAACCACTCACTAAATCTGAATTTCAACTTCTGGTTTCAGAGACACGAACGCTTCCCCATCGGGATTTTGTCTCCCTCCTTGCCGGAAGGTTTTTCGACGCGATCGGCTCTGCCGCATTGCTCTCCAGCCCGAATGGGTCGGAAAGCTCTCGATCCTGCCGGCTGTCTGGCAAACAGACAGTTCCAGCATAAAAAGAGATCCGTATTTTAACAGATTTTCAGTTTTTGAAAAGGGGGGAGGGGGCTTTTTTGGTATTTTTTTCAAAAATTTCCCTCCCTTTTCCCGAAAAACTCACAGTTTCCCGCTCTTCTTCTCACTCTTCTCCCAGCATGATCGGGACCTGAAATTTCTGTCCGTCCTGCAGGATCACCAGGTTTACCGTATCTCCCGGCTCAAAAGATTCCACCACCGTCAAAAGGTCATCCGGCGTCGCGACCTCCGTCTCATTGATCCCCACGATGATCTGTGCCGAGGCCCGGTCAAGCGTCCGGTATTTATAGATATACGCCCCCTGCCGACGCTGTTTCGTGATCACGCGCGGACTGTTCAATCCCGCCTTTTCCGCAGGACCGCCCGGCTGGACCCGCGTAATGAGGAGACCTTCTTCTGTCGGCATCACCTGCTCGATACCGAGATTCGGCCGGGTCACCCGCCCTTTCTGGATCAGCTGGGGAACGACACGGGAGATCGTATTCACAGGAACGGCGAATCCCACGCCGGCACTGTCTCCCGAACGCGACGCGATCGCGGTATTCATCCCGATCAGCTCGCCATACGAATCCAGAAGCGGGCCGCCGGAGTTTCCGGGATTGATCGCTGCGTCGATCTGGATCACCTGCTTGATCGTCCGGTTCTCGACCAGCTGACTGTCCAGAGAGCGGTTCAGGCTGGAGATCACCCCTGTCGTGAGCGTCAGATCCAGACCGAACGGATTCCCGATCGCGTAGACCTTCTGTCCCACCTTCAGACGGGAAGAATCCCCAAACGTCACCGGAAAAAGCTCCTCTTCCGGAGCATTGATCTTCAGGACGGCCGTGTCGTTCGTCGGATCCACTCCAACGATCTCCGCTTCGTAGGAATTCCCGTTGAAAAGCGTGACCTGGACCTGGATCGCGTTGGCGATCACGTGGCAGTTCGTCAGAATGTGCCCATTTTTGTCGATGACCGATCCGCTTCCCTGGCCGGAAGAGATCATTTCCTGCATAAAGAAACTGTGTTCCCGGCTTCGCGTATCGATATTCACGACACTTCGGCTCGCGTTCTCATAGAGCCGGATATTTGCTTTTTCCTCTTCGCTCAGTCCCGCGATATACGCTTCATCCGTCACGGCAGACTGCGCCAGCGATTCCGGAAAAAACGGGGTACTGCGGTTCAGAAAGTCCAGACAGAAGATCGTCGTCAAAACCGTGGCGAACACAATAAAAATCAATGGGAAAGCAGAACGCTGCATTTTTCTCCTCTACCTCAGCCTCAGATACTGAATTCATTCCGATCTTGAAAAGGGCACTGCCGCCAGAGATCCCATTCTCCATCCGGCAGTGCGAAAGCTCTTTTTTCAAAACCACTCGGCCTGTCAGCCCAATCCCGGAGCCGTACGGCGTTTGACGCCTTCTTTTTCAGGCATTCCCGGCAGTGCTTTCTTGCCGTTTCCGCCGTCTTCACCTTCCGCGCCGCTCTCACCGGCACCGGATTTGCGCGACTGGTCACGAAGGTCGAAACAGAACAGCGTCGACCCTTCCCGCAGGTAGAGATAGCCGTTCGCAATGACCGGAGTCACGGCCAATCCCTTCTTCATCTGCGGGATCCGGATCCGTCCGCGAATTTTCAGACCGTCCGGCGACGCATCCAGAAGGACCAGTTCTCCCATGGAAGTCCGCAAATAAAGCAGACCTTCCGCGTACGCCATCGTTCCCATACAGACCGGCGTCTCCGGCGGCAAAGCTTTCTTCGCCTTTTTGCGGTTTTTGGGCGCAGGTGCGATCTCGATCGTCCGTCCCGTTTTGCCGTCTCCGGAGGCTTCCGTCTGCGCAAGGATCGGGCTGAAGATACCGACCGTTTCCGGCAGCGTCTCATTCAGAGCCGTCGTGCGCTTTTTGCGGGACTTCGATTTGGAATCATCGACTTCTTCCTCAAACGCCTCGGCAAACAGCGTCTTGTCGGACCAGATCTTTTCTCCCGTTTTGTAGTTGAAGCAGATCAGCCCGTCCTCGTCATTGCAGGCAAAAACGCAGTCGTTCACCTTGATCATATCGCCGGTCGGGACCTTCAGATCCTCATTGAACCAGACCTCCGACGTCTTGTAGGCCGTTCCGTCCTTCTGGATCCAGACACACCCGGTCCCGGCCGCACTGGAAGCCAGCATCGTCTGACCGAACCAGATCGGCGGACAGGCATTGAATCCGCTTTCGTGCGCCGGAGCTTCATACCGCCACCGGACATCTCCGCCCTTGACCTTCACGCCGACGAGTCCTTCCGCCGAGAAACTCACGTACTGGTGCTCACGCCCGAACGAAGCCTTCACGATCGACGAAAATCCCGCAGGCATCCCGGTCTTCGCCGCCCAAACGATCCGCCCCATCCAATGCCGGTCGACCGCGACCATGGTGGAATTGGGACCGCCCGGACACACGATGATCCATTTGCCGTCCACATACGGCGACTCGCTGTATCCGCCCGGCGGCATGATCCCGCCCAGATTCATGATGAGGTTCAGATTCCCGCGCACGGCACCGTTTCCAGCCTGCATACAGACAAGATTCCCGCTGGAACTCAGCGCGTAGATGAAATCTTTATAGAACGTCGGCGTCGAACGCTGAACGGGGAATTTGGACTTCCCGCCGACGCTCTTTCCGATCGGGCGGGTCCAAAGCGTTTTGCCGCTCTGATTGTCGATGCAGAAAACGCACTCCGCCCCGCCTTTCGTCCCGATCGTATAGACGAGATTTCCCATGACCGCGACACCATTCATCGTCTGTCCGAGCGTCGTATTTTTCCAGACCAAAGTCGGCTGGACCGTTTCCGTCCACTCACGCAGAAGCCCCGTTTCCGAGGAAAGACCATTTCGGTTCGCACCGCGCCAGCACGGCCAGTCTGCCGCTGAGGCGATACCTGCTGCAAGGAACAGGGTGCCCAACATCAAAGAGAAGCAAATCGTCCGAACTCTCAAATTTTTCACGTTTGGATTCCTTTTCGTTAAAATTTCCAATTCTGCGAAATATCTTCCATTGTACTATGATTTTCCAATAAAATCCAGTGTTCCCGCGAACAAAATCTCAAAAAAAATAAAAAAAAGGAGCAAAACTTTCCATCTGAAGTTTCTGCTCCTTCTCACAAATCCCCCAAGGTGCCCATTTTAAGGCATTCCGCGTCCCGACTTGCGTCAGAATGGCACCTCAGTCAAAAATCCCTGCGCCAAATCCGTTTTCAGATCCGTTCGATTCGGAAATTTCCTCGCGCGGTTCGCCATATTGCGGCTGCTGCGGGTACGGCATCTGCGGATCCGCGGGAGACACCGGGCGCATCGGCTGCTGGGGTCCGGAAGGCATCATGCGGTCCATTCTGTCCATGCCGTTCATGCGGTCCATTCTGTCCATGCGATCCATACCGTTCATGCGGTCCATTCTGTCCATGCGGTCCATTCTGTCCATGCGATCCATTCTGTCCATGCGATCCATGCCGTTCATGCGGTCCATTCTGTCCATGCGATCCATGCCGTTCATGCCGCCCATACGGTCCATTCTGTCCATCGGCCCCATGCCGTTCATACCGCCCATCCGTCCCATCGGAGGCATCATGGGATCGTTCATCGGCACATCATCGTAATCCATATCGTAATCATCATACCGCGAGACATATCCCGGTGCCTGCGCACGGATCTTCTCTTCTTCGTAGGCAGCGATCACTTCCCGCTGGATCATCTCACGGGCTGCCGAATTGATCGGATGCGCAATGTCCGCATAGAGCTTCGCCCTGCCATCCTCGTCCCGGGTAGGCATCTGCATCGGCAGTTTGGCTCCGCACTGGTTGCAGTAAGCGGCACGAATGGGATTTTTATAGTGGCAGACAAAACAGTGCGACGTCAATTTTCGACTCGGCATCGCAACAAAAAAACCGCTCGTCCCGTCAATGATCTTCAGGTCACGAATGACAAAACAGTCATCAAACGTGATCGAGCAGAAAGCCTTGAGCCGTTCTCCAGGCTCATCCATCAACTTGATGCGAACTTCTGTGATTTTCACGGGAATTCCTCCTTTATTCAAAATTCAGGACGTGAACTAACGCAGCTCACCAGCTCAGACAGATGCGTCTCCGCTGTAAAAACGGTCCCAAATCGATATTTTTCCAAAAATTCTGCTGCCTCCGCAGCATGTGCGCGATCTCTGCAAATGCCGAAGCACGCCGAGCCGCTCCCGGTCATGGAAAACCCCAAACACGGATCCGGAACAGCCCGAAACATTTCAAACACCTTGCCAATTTCCGGCGATACGCTGCACGCAGGCTCCAGCAGACGGTTCACCAGCCCGGAAGTCATCTCCCGGATCCGTCCGGAACTCCAGTCCGAGATCATCTGCCTCAGGATCTGCTCATCGGCGGCGCCATTCGGAATGCACTGCCGGTAAACCTCCGGAGTCGAACAGCCGACCGGCGGCTTGACGATGACCAGCGGGAGCGGCGGAAATCCCGCACCGCCGGCGACCGCTTCCAGTTTCTCTCCGCGTCCCCGGCAAATGACCGGAAATCCCGAAAGAAAAAGCGGCACGTCACTGCCCAGCTCTGCCCCAAGTTCCGCCAGCTCTTCCCGAGTCAGACGCGCATTCCACAGTTCGTTCAGCAGGATCAGTACCGCCGCAGCGTCGCTCGAACCGCCTCCCATTCCCGCCTGGGACGGAATGCGCTTCTCCAAGATTATATCCGCTCCGTGAAACCGGACCTGCTTCCCGCCGTGACACGGCCGGTCTCCCTCTGTCTGTACGCAGGGAAGCTCCGAAGTGTCTCCTGACCGAAGGACGATCTTTTCCCGAAGCAGCCGAGCTGCACGAAGCACGAGATTCGAATCATCTTCCGGGATGGCCATACCGGCGAACAGCCGCTGGTATTTTTCTTCAGCGGGGATCTCAACCTTCAGCGTCAGCTGGTCCGCCAACCGCGCGGAGAGCGTGTCGTAAATGGCAACCGGGACTGCCAGGGAACATATTTCGTGAAAGCCGCTCGGCAATCGGCGCAATACCTCAAAGTACAGGTTTACCTTTGCCGGGGCTT
>CAZRGJ010000195.1:0-5608 GCA_964599445.1 uncultured Planctomycetaceae bacterium
ATGGGTCAGTCCCAATGACGTCAAAGGTCGGCAGGTAATCCCGAATGTCTTCGACCTGGTAAAGAACGACCCAGGCAGGACGGGACGGATCCAGTTCCTCCACCAGATCGCGGTGTCCGGTCAGGGCCTCACGCATGGAGAGCGGCAATTCATCGTTGATGTACCACGCGATGACGGCGGGATGGTCTTTCATCGCCTGGATCACTTCCGCGGTTTTGCGTCTGCCTTCTTCATCCGTCTTGCAGTGCAGGCCCTCGTAGAGATCCTTTACGCTGTAGATCGAATCGATCCCGTTTTCGTGCAGTCGGTCCAGTCGTTCGCGAGCAAGGCGAGAGTAGGACATGATGCAGTTGAACGGAGAATCCGCGAGCCGCGCAATGTCTTCATCGGTCGGCTGATGGAAATAGAGACCAAGCGGGAAGTACGGTTTCCCGTCTACGATCAGACGGCGGTGCTCGTCGATGAATGATTTTCGCTCAGGGATTTCCGTGAATTTCGTCAGCGTGACGGTTTCTGTTTCGTCTGCGGCACCGGGATCTTTCGGATTGGGGACCCGGAGCGTCAGCGAGTATTTGCCCGGCGTAAGCGTTTCTGTATCCAGCTCAAACGTGAGGACTTCCTTTCCCGGTTTCCATTTTTGGGATCGGGCAACATCCGAAGTCGCGCTCCACGTGAAATCGCGGATCGTCTGGAGTTTCTTCCCGGAATCCGCCTCGGCAATTTCCAGCACGATGCGTTTCTGGAGATCTGCGGTGAAATCCGCTTCAGTAAACGTCAGCCCAGCAAAAAACCGAACCGTTCCGCCCGTCGTCTGATTTCGGTACTGGTCCGTCGTGACGGCTCGGATGCACGGCGGAATGTACGGAATGATCTCCAGATCATCAAACCACGCTTCACCGCACGCAACGCTCCCATCCTGCTTCGTTCCATAGCACACCACATTCGGAGCATGTGCGTTTTCCGGAAATTGAAAGACCTGAGAGATCTTCGTCCAGTCTTTTGTTCCGGACACGCCGCGAACATACGTCCCGCCGAGCCATTTTCCGTCCGGACCGCTCCACTCCATGCAGATAGCGGCTTTACCGCCGCGGACATTTTTTGTCTTGACCCACGCAGAAAGAAGGTACGATTCACCGGGAACCAGTCCCTTCACGCTCGCTTGTGAAAGACGATACGCGGCAGGATCTTCATTTTTCCAGTGGAACGAGGCCGTGCCGGTTCGTTTTTCTTCCGTACTGCGGGAGAATTTTTCTTTGGAAACACGCCAGTCTGCCGGAAGAGTGCCCGTTTCTGACGGAATTTCAAACGATGCGTTCGGAATGACGCCATGCCCCGGCGTGACGGCGGCAGACTCAGCGGCATTCAGGACCGAAAACATTCCGGCGAAAAGAAAAAATGCCAGGAACAGGCAGACGAACGCACTCGAAAAACGACTGAAAATGCAGAACGTTCCTGAACGATGCGTGGAAAGTGCAGCCTCCGAACGGCAAACGAAAGCGGCAGAAATTTCAATTAAACGGAGGACGGAAATCTTCTCCAAACGAAAATCATTCTGGCACATGGAAAATCCTCTCAAAAAAGAAAATGGCTCCAGGAAAACAAACGGCAGGAAACCCGGACTTTTTGTGATGGCGTCCGACCTGAAAATCATTGGATCGGCACTCCGGGTATGCGGAGGACCCGCTGGAATGATCCGCCCACAGAACACTCAGTTTAGCAGAAAGGTTCCGGAAAGTCAATCCCCGCCGCAGAAAATTTTGGAGTTTCTCTGCCAGCCGGTCTCCAATACGCAGGGATAGAAACTGCCGACACGCAAAAAAGAAAAACGCCGTCACGGACACAGTCTGCGATCGACGGCGTTTTGCAGATCCGGCACATTCACGTCACCAGACATTCACGATGGTGTGCGCATTCAGATTGAACGCCCTCTGCTCCCGAATGTAGTTTCGATCGCCGGCCAGAGCGACCCGCTTTTTAATGTGTGGATCAAGATCAATTCCAGGCACCGGCGAGACATAGCAGCGCAGAAGTCCGTCTTCATTCACGATGGCGTACAGAGGCAGAGAAAGATGGGCGTAGCGTTTCTGCTGAACGCGCACAAGGATCCCGGAGTATTCCCATCGCCCGGGCTGAGTTGAGTATGGTGCCGGAAATTCCGAAACGTTGGAAAAATCAGGCAAGGGACCGGTTCCATTTTCCATCGGATCATACATCAAACCGGGAGAATCATCCGAGGCCGTCGCCAGGAGTTCCTGAAATTCGATCCTTCCGCGACGGACATCGTCTGCCTTGATGATTTTTTGACGCACATGTTCAAGTGCTTCACGTTCCTGGATGCTCTGCGCCTGATTCATGAGGCGGTTTGCGCGCATCAGGAGATTTTCCGTCTCCCAGTTTGCAGCGGAAGAGTGCATCGCAATGACGGCCGTCAGGTCCATGTCCAGCTGATTCACCTTGTGCATGAAAGTTCCGGGAGAAGGTACCGGACCGGACGAATTTTCGCCGGATGCACCGCCAGCAAGAGAACCGGAAAGATTTCCGGATACCGACCCCGCCGACGTTCCGAGCGAATGATCCCGCGGAGCAGGTTCGGCCGTCACTCCGGTCAGGTTCGGCGTCAGCGACGAGGCATGGATCCATCGGAATTCACCGGCAGGAGGCGAGATCCGGCAAAGTGCTTCGTCTTCCTCGCGCGGAAGTTCCAGAACTTCCACCATCGTTCCTTGCGCGAGGGAACGCTGGATCTGGGAATGGCTCGCAGAAACGCGGCTCCCAACGTAGACCGGCACGGAATTTCCGACGATCTGCCCAAGATCATTTTCGATCATCCGAACATACCGGGCAGGAACGTAGGAGAAACTGCCCACAGGCGGTCGGATCCCGCACCATCCGTCCGGAGTATGGCGGTAAACCAGGACGGAAACGCCGTTTTCCAGCCGATCTGTCGCATAAAAATCCGATCCTGGACCGCTTCGGGCAAACGCTTCCGATTTGCAGACGACGGCCTCATACGGAAAAGTCTGCGAAAACAGAGCAGACGGAGGCAGACAGAACGTCAGCAAAAAAAATACGATTTCGGTCAGGAACCTGAAAAAACAAATTTTGCGCAGGGATTTCATGGAAAATTCTCCGAAATATCTCTTTTCTTTTTCTTTCGTTTATGGTATACCATATTTAAATGAAAACCTCAAGAGCGATTTTTCACGAAAGGTCCAATTTACCCATGAAATTTTCGATTCCCTGCAAAACACCATACGGCTCCGCCGCCCACGCACAGAAGGTCTGCGAGTGTCTCGACACGCTCTACCCGGAACCTGGCTGTGCTCTCCATTTCCGGAATCCGCTGGAACTGCTCGTCGCGGTCATTCTCTCGGCACAGTGCACGGACGCGCGGGTCAATATCGTGACGCAGTCCCTCTTCCAAAAGTACCAGTCCGCCGCAGATTACGCAAACGTCTCGCAGGAAGAGCTGGAGCGAGATATCCACAGCACGGGATTCTATCGAAACAAAGCGAAAAATATTCGGGAATGCTGCCGGATACTCACAGAAAAATTCAATGGCGAAGTCCCCGTCTCGATGGAAGAACTCGTTCAGCTCCCCGGCGTCGGACGCAAGACCGCGAATTGTGTTCTCGGCACATTTTACGGGATCGCCGAGGGGGTGGTCGTCGATACGCACGTGCTTCGTCTTTCCCAGAGACTTGGACTCTCAGAAGAAGCAACGCCAGAAAAAGTCGAACAGGATCTCATGCGCATCGTTCCGCAGGACCGCTGGGTCAAAATTTCCCATCAGCTCATCCTTTTCGGCCGAAACATCTGCACGGCACGCAATCCCAAATGTGCGGAATGCCCGTTCAATTCCGAGCTGAAGGAGGAAAATCGTTCCGCAAACTGACCAAAACGGCCTGCGGATCGAACGGAAGGATCTTTCGTGCAGTCCAACCGAACCGAATGATCTTCCACCACCGTCAGCCGGACTTCTCAAAAAAATCAATCCGCCGGTCTCCAAAATACGGCAGGTCGAAAAAATTCCCTCCTTTTTCAGGGACCCCGGATTTACGAAATCCAGGAATATGGTATACTGTGCGGCATCTGGTTTTTCGTTTCAGAAAGGGTAGGGGTCCCATGAGTACATTCAGTCCGCGGCAAACACACAGTCCGCGTACGGGCAGCGATAGAGCAGAACGGATCTGGACGTTCGTTTTTCTGGACATCATCGCGCTTTCGATGCTCGCGTCCATCATCTGCCATGCACTTTACGGCGCATTGCCTCTTTACGTGGAATCGCTCGGCGGAAAAGCCGCATTCAGCGGTCTTCTGACGGCAGTCTTTGCGCTCGCAGCCGGAGTTGGACGCATCCTGACCGGTACACTTTCCGCGCGATACGGATGCCGGATCGTCCTGATCGTCGGCGGGATCGTCATGGCACTCGCAAACTTTGCCCCGCTCCTTCTGCCCGGACTCGGGATCCTGATTGCCGTCCGATTTTTTCAGGGAGTCGGCTTCTCCGGCATCTCGACCGCCTCGGCAAATGCTTCCGCGGAAGTTCTCCCAAGACGCAGACTCGGTGAAGGGATGGGATACTATGGCCTCGGGCACTCATTCGCTACCGTCATCGGTCCGTCACTCGGATACGCTCTGTTCCATTTCGGACAGAATTCCACGTGGGGAAACGACGTCCTTTGGTACGGTGTGGCCGGACTTTCCCTTTCCCTCATCGTTCTGGCCTGGATCTGCCGATACACGCCGAATCTGGAAGAAGAATCCAACGCAAATGCTCCGCAAACGCAAGAGGCACACGACGCGCTCCACGCACAGGATGCTCCTCTGGCAGAGGTTCCCCAACCGCCCCTTTCGATCTGGGGAAGGATCACAAGATCCTTTTTTGAACCCGGCGCACTAAGCATGGCGTTCGTCTGCGGCCTCTTCATGTTCAGCTGCTCTTTCTACTCATCGTTTCTCATGCTTTTCGCGCAAAGAAACGGAATCGCCAATCCCCAGCTCTTCTTTCTTGGGACCGCAATCGCCATGTTTGCCGTCCGGCTATTTGCGGGAAAACTCGGAGACCGCTTTCCCCCCGTCCGCGTTCTCGTGCCGACACTGGGCTTCAGTATGCTCTCCTTCTTCCTGACCATCCCGGCAAACTCCGCCGCCATGCTTTTCGCAAGCGGTACGCTTTACGGGATCAGCGTCGGACTTGGATTTCCGCTCCTCAACACCATGGCGTACCGTCTTACGGCACCGTCCCGCTGGCACGCATCGACCGCGACCTTTTTCCTCGGGTGCGATATTGGGTGGGCCTCCGGTTCCTATGCCTGGGGCGTCGTGATCGATGAGTTCGGTTTCACCTGTGCACTTTCTGCCTCGGGACTGCTCGTTTTCTTCACCGCACTCTGTGCGGCTGCCGTACTCTGGAAACAGCCCAGTCCCAAACCCCAATCATAAAAACTCAGAAACAAAAAACAAAAAAATCAAGATCAAAAAGTTTTTGAAAGGAGAGTCTGAGAGGGAAACAATTTTCAAAATGTTTCCCTCTCACGAACGCCGCGACATGACGAGCAGCCAGACGGCTCTCGAAGAGTGCCGTCGCGCGTGGGACCTTTAGCCG
>CAZRGJ010000196.1:0-5606 GCA_964599445.1 uncultured Planctomycetaceae bacterium
GGAGGAGGATGCCGTTCAGAAATGAACGCAATTCGGGAATGAACGCGGAAATTCTGGGGAATGGCCCGGTGCGGAGTCGGCATTGAGGAAAAACGGATCGGTTTTTCGGAATTCAGAAATGCGCAGAAACGGAGACTTTGCCGTTTCTGCGTTTTTGGGGTGCCCGTATGGAAAACTTTTAGTGAAATTTTTGTGTCTCGGTTTGTTTTGAGAGAGCTGGGCATTTCTTCGTGTGCGATCTGTTCATCTGCGTATTTTTTCTGACTTCAGAAGAACGAATTTTTTGAAATTGGGGCTTTTTTCGACAAAATTCAGGGCGGGTACCTTGCGGAAAGGGGAGATTTTTAGTAAAATTTCAGAATGAAAGAAGATTCGGCTCGATCTTTGCGTGCTGATGTCGATAGATTTTGAGAATGTGGGGATTTTTTATGAAAAAGTATGCCGTTTGCGGACTTTTAAGTCTCTGTGCTTTCGTATTTTCTTTCGTTTTTGAGGGAGAGATCGTTTGCGGAGGAACTCCGTCGGCTGCTGTGCCGCACGTTTCTGCCGAATCGGAAAATGTGCCCGATGCTGAAAATTCAGCCGACTCCGAATGTGCCGCTGAATCTGAAAGTGCCGCCGTCTCTGATTCAGAAAATGCCTCCAAACCTGCCGCCTGCCTGAATGCCGGAAAGATGGAACTTTTGCGTGCCGACTGGTTTTCGGGCAGGAATGAGCTGGCTGGGATTCAGCCGAATCTCTTGGGCGGAATGAAGAAAATGGAAGGCGGAGAGGGCTGGATCTGTGAGACTCCGTCGAAAGAGGAGATGAATGCCGTCGTCTGGAGCGTCATGCTGGATCAGAAAACGCCGTGTCCATTCCTGATTTCCGGTGAGAGTCAGTTTTCCGGACCGCAAATGGGGAGCAGCGGCGACTATTCGCTTTACGTGGACGCGATTTACTCGGACGGCTCGCCGGAGTGGGGGATCCGCGCGGATTTTGAAGGAGACAGGAAGTTGAACGGCGGAGAGTGGGAGACCCGCTCCGCGATGTTTCTTCCGAGGAAACCGATCCAGTGCCTCACCTTCTACTGCCTCTTCCGCAATCGGGAGGGGGCGGTGAGTTTTCGGTGCCCGAAACTCGTTCAGAAAGATCCAGCGTGTGGCGATGCGATCTCTTTCGACGGTTTGAGCGTCGCGGGAACGTCGTTTCTGAAGACTCGGCCAAATGCGGAGATCGCGGGCGGGAAGACACTGCGTGGGCAGGAAAAGAGCGGGCAGGAAAAGACCCCGTGTGCGTTTTCTTCTCCGGAAACGGCTCCCCGATTTTACGTTCGCGATGCGGGAGCAGATTCCGACTGGTTCGTCATGAAGTCAGCCGGTGATTTGGAAATGAGTGCCGAAAACGGCGTTTTTCATCAGGAATTTGAAGTTTCTCTCGGTGAAGACCGTGCGGAATTTGCGGTTTCGTGGAGCGGGATTCAGCAGGGAGATTGTACGATCCTGGACGCATTTCGGATCAGGTCACTGAAGAAGGCGGATCGGTGCGTCACTCTGGTCGCGGCATTTCCGATCTCAGGGGAGGCCTCGCGAGTTTTTGAAGGGCTGGATGGTGAGGTCAAGATCCAGGAACCGACGGAAATTTCCCCCTCGACACTCTCTACGAAAGCTGGAATGGGGCGTCTGAACCGATTCCCGCTTCAGGGGGTCGCGAACACTGCGGGGAAAGAATCCTGGCTCGGCATCGATCCCGCCTGGCCTGCGGTTTACCGAACGTTCTTCAATGCGTTCACGCAGGAACTCTGCATCGCATTTGACCTTGGGTTCATCCCGGAAAAGAGGGAATGGGAACTGCGTACGTGCCGATTCATGCAGGAGTGCGGCGGAATGCGCAGCGCGTGGAAGCGGTACAGCGAAACGTACCCGGACGCATTCAAAGTCCGCGTTCCGAAGATGGGGAACTGGATGGCCTTTGCGCCGATCAGTCAGGTGAAGGATCCCGAGGATTTCGGATTTGCGTTTAAGGAAGGAACCGATGAACCGGCGTGGGACGACGAAAATGGCCTCCTGACGTTCCGATACACGGAGCCGATGACGTGGTGGATGAGTCTGGAGCTTCCGGAAAATGAGACGGAAAACGGGACAAAAAATTTGCCGAGTACGGGGGCGGGGGCTGCGGAGGACCTCCTTGAAGCCGGAGCGGTGCGTGTGCGTGAACTGGCTGAAAAGGGGCACGCATACGCCAGAGCGTGGAAGTCCAGCGTCATGTTCGACAAAAATCAGAAACCGTACGGCAAATGGCTCGATACGCCGTGGTGCCGAGGGATCGTCTGGAGCGTTTCCGGGCTTCCGGGACTTCCGGGGGATCCGGGAGATCCGGACGGTGCCGGCATGACGGATTTTCAGGCGAAATGGCCGGAAAAGTACGTGCTGGACGTCTATCCGAAACCGGAAAATGGAGCTTCTGTTCCGATGCCGGGACCAGGGATCGACGGCGAGTACATTGATTCGTCGGAGGGATACGTGACGGCAGAACTGGATTTTCGCAGAGACCATCTTCCGTACGCGGAGTGTCCGCTGACGTTTTCGCTCGAAGAAAAAACGCCGGTGATCTTCCGCGGCCTGACTGCGTTTGAGTACGTGCGCGCGATCGAACGGGACGTACACGCAGCCGGAAAACTCATGATGGCGAACTCTACGCCGTACCGTCTTTCGTGGCTCGCGCCGCTTCTGGATGTGCTGGGAACGGAGTCGAACTGGAATCCGGGCGTTTGGCGTCCCATGGCAGTTGAGGAACTTCAGTATCGCCGAATGCTCTGCGGCGGAAAGCCGTTCTGTTTCCTTCAGAACACGGATTTTACGCAGTTCACATACGAGCACAGCGAAAAATTCATGCAGCGTGCGCTGGCGTTCGGAATGTTCCCGAGCTATTTCAGTGCCGATGCTTCGACGAAACACTACTTTAAGAATCCGGAACTTTACGAACGCGACCGGCCGCTCTTCAAGAAGTACCTTCCGATCTGCCGACTTCTCAGTGAAGCCGGCTGGGAGCCGGTCACGAACGTGAAGGTTTCCGATCCTCGACTGCTCGTAGAGCGTTTCGGAAGCCCGACGGACGGAGCGTACTATTTGACGGTCTTTAATCCGACGAACGAGAATATCGAGGTGAAATTCACGCATTTTGAGCCGGATTTCCAAGGATACCAGGAGGTCCTCTGCGGTTCGCGTTCGCTGGAGCCGGAATCCGTTCTGGTCCTGCGGCTTGCGCTGGTGAATTGAATCGGAAAGGAGGCGGAGATGATGGGCTTACGGAATTTCGCAGTCTGGATCAGTTTTTTTGGGAGTGCATTGGGAACACCGTGCGTGCTGAGTGCCTCGGAAACGATTCCAGTTCCGCCGGAAAAACGCGTTTCGGATGACGTTGCGCTTTCTGCAGAAAATGCGGAAGGCCGGGCGTTGGAAGACGCGGTTTCAGATGGAACGGTTTCGGAGAGAATGGCCGGAGCGGCTCCATTTTCCGGAGCGGAACTTCAGCGGGAAGTGCGTGCTGCACTGAAACGCTGGAAGAAAGTGCCGGATGCACAGGCTGAAGCGGCTGCGTCGGAGTTTCTGGCACTTTACCGTGCGGTCGAAGCTGACTCTGAACTTGCGGAAAAAGCCCAAAACGGTCTGAAACGTACACTGAAAAACCGGCTGGAAGCCCTTTCCCGCCAGATCCTGACGCATTTGATGAAGGAACGCGAAACACACGCAAAACGTTCTGCTCCTGCGAATCGCCCGGAGAATGCAGAACGGCCGGGAAAAGCAGAACGCCCCAGATCCGTGAATCGTTCCCAATCCGTGAATCGTTCCGGGACAGGAAATGCCGCAGGACGGGATGAAAGGGACGGTGAGACTGCGGAACTGGGCCAGATCGGCGGCGGTGCCGGCAGATTTGGAAACGGGATGGGCGGAATTGGAGATGCTGGCGGAGACGGCGTTTCCCGGCGAGTCCAGGAGAGCGGCGAGCATCTGGTCGAGGTCATTCAGGCGACGATCCATCCGGATTCGTGGGAATCCAACGGCGGGCAGGGAACGATCTACTTCTGGATGCCGAACGGGAGTCTCATCATTCGCCAGACGGACGCAAACCATGAGGAGATCCGCAATCTGCTGAACCAGCTGCGCCGTGCGGGAAGCTGAAGCGGCGGAAGAAAAGGTTTCCGAAGACGAGAAGACTGTGGAGTGTCGTGAAAATCGGCATGATTTTTTTGATTTTAAGGAGTGGATCCATGAAGAAAATGAAGAGATTTTTGATTTGTGCGTTTTTCATTCTGGCCAGCGTGAGCCTTCATGCCGGAGAACCGGCGGTCTGCGATGCGCTTCAGCCGTTCATTGATTCTGGAGAGATGCCCGGTGTGGTCTCGATCCTGTGGGACGGCGGCGAGATGAAGATCGACTGCGTCGGCTGGGCAGACGTTGAGAAAAAGGAGCCGATTTCGGAGAAAAACGTCTTCTGGATCGCCTCCATGACGAAAGCATTCACCGGTGCCGCGATCATGATGCTGGTGGATGAAGGAAAACTTTCTCTCGATGATCCGGTGGAAAAGTACCTTCCGGAGTTCAAAAACGTGCGTGTCGCGGTTCTGAATGAAGATGGGACCGTGACGCTTCGCGCTCCGAAAGTGAAGATGACGGTGCGCCACACGCTCTGCCATTCTGCCGGCTTTTCGTTTTTGACGCCGCAGCAGGAACAGTTTGGGATCGACGTCTTCCCGATGCGTCCGTTTGCCAGTACCGCGGCTTCGATCCCGCTTTTGACCGATCCGGAAGAGCAGTACCGCTACAGCAACGTGGGGATCAATGTGGCGTCGGCGGTGCTGGAAGTCGTTTCCGGGATGACCGTGGAAAAATTTTTCCAGACCCGGATCTTTGATCCGCTTGGGATGACGGACACGACATTCTATCCGACGAAAGAGCAGATCGCGAGAATGGCGAAATGCTATCGGGTGGGAGACGGAAAAAAGTGCGAGCCGGGGAATGTGCCGTACGTGAAGGCTCCGTTTGATTCGCCGAGACGTTTTGCCGAGGCGGGCGGAGGGCTTTTCTCGACTCCGGAGGACGTCATGAAATTCTACCGAATGCTCGCAGCTAACGGTGTCTGGGAGGGAAAGCGTCTTCTTTCTGAGGAGGCGATGAAGACACTCTGCACGAAACAGACGCCGGACTCGATTCCGAACGCGTACAGTCTGGGAATGTCGATCGACGGGGACTGGATCGGCCACGGCGGTGCACTTCAGACCGACGCGAAAGCGAATCCGAAAACGAACCAGGCGTGGGTTTATTTCGTGCAGCTCCAAGGGCACAGTTCGTGCAGAGGAAGCTGGAATCGCGCGGCCGAAAAAATACTGAAAAAGTAGGCGGCTGAATCCCGTCCCTGATTTCCCGGCGTCTGAAGTGGGGCCGCAGTATACCTTGAGGCGGAGGTCCACCCACAGTATGCTCGGCGTCTGAAGCTGGGCCGCAATATGTCCGGCGGTTGGCGTGGGGCCGCAATATGTTCGGCGGCGAGTCAGGCTCATGCCTTTAATTTTCCACAGCCAGATGCACTAAAATGCACTGACGCACACGGAAAGAGGAGCGCGAAAT
>CAZRGJ010000197.1:0-5600 GCA_964599445.1 uncultured Planctomycetaceae bacterium
GCTGAGGACGGTGTTTCCGAGCTGAATCGGATCCCGATCTTTTTGTACTCGCGCACAAAATCGACGCGTTCAAGAAGCTGTTTTTTCACCATCATATTTCCGCCGTTTCAGCCCGGTCAAATCCAGCCAGGCAAATCTTAAAAACTCCAGAGTCAGCCATTGTGCTTCTGCTCTGGTCGCGCAAAAGAAGAATGGCACCTTATACCGTCCTGCCCATGAAATCGCCGTTCGAAGGACTGAGTAAGGATCCATACGGCTCCCGGCTAATCCCTCCAGGATCGAACTTTGTGAGGCTTCGCAAACGAGTGCGGCGCGTTCAAAGGAAGCAAGACGCTGAAACTCTTTCTCAAGCCGGTCACGCCCGGTACTGACGCTGGCAAAAAGATCAGCCTTGCTTTTCCGCTCAACGGCGACTTTTTTTTCAAACCCCAGGATGGAGTAGTCCCCGCTTTTCAGCGTCCCGGCCGTTTTGAAGACCTGGACTCCCATCCCTTCGAATGAAAAAGGCAGCTGCTCGCGAGTATCACAAACCACGATAAATGGATAACATTCAGCAACTGGGAAAACCCGGTCATGGTCAAAATTATTCGGCAGTTCCATCATTCCTCCTCATTTCACGGCGGATCTTCCAGCGGTCATATTCCTCTTTCGTGAGATACCCGAAAAACTTCTTGCATACCGGGCACTGGAATCGCACCCGGCTTCCGATGATGACGGTTTCCCAGTTTCTGAATGTGAAATTTTCGCAAACCCGGCACATAATTCCTCTCTCCGAACATGAACATCTTTCGGGGCCTCAATACCGATCCGCACCCGCTCTGCACCGATCGCGCAAATCTGGATCCGGATTCCCCCGTCAATTTCAATCACTTCATTCAGCTTTCGACTCAGTACCAGCATCCATCGCCCCCTGTTTTTCCCGGATCCGCTCCGTTAAATATGTTTGTCTCTGTCCGCCGATTTTTCGACAATACCGTTCCGCGGTTTCCATTCTGCCGATCAGAATGCAGATCTGTTTGGCTCGCGAGATCGCCGTATAGAGCCACTCACGGGAACAGACCAATCCCGCACCAAATGACGTATCCAGCAGGATGACCGCGATCGGAGTCTCACTCCCCTGCATTTTGTGGCACGTGACCGCGTATGCCAGATTGAAGTTCCGATTTCCGAATCGGAACCGGACGATCCGCTCGGCACCAAAATCCACAATGGCCATCCCCTTGCGTATCGCGATGACATATCCGATCTCGCCGTTAGACACATAGATCTGACCGTCTTCGCTCTCCGTTTCGTCAAAATTTTCATCTGTTCCGTCCAGATAATTGCCGTTTTTCAGACAGATGACAGGATCATCCAGCGAGTATTTTTCATCAAGGTCCGCAGTTGGATTCATGATGCCGCGAAGAGCGTTATTGAGTTCAAAAGTCCCATTTTCGCCCTTGTTCACTCCGGTGATGACCTGCATTTCCTTGATAATATCACGGCTCTGACGATAGTGCACGGCCAGCTTTTCGATCGTCTGAAGGAAGTTTCCAGACTGGATCAGAGCAAGATTATTCCCGGCGTCCAATTCCCGAAACTGAACTGGCTTCCATGTGTGCTCATTTCGGACGGCATGACACGCTTCCACAATAAGACCGGAGTTTCTTCGGGTCTCTGTCAGTTTTCCGACCGGCACCATACCGGAGACGAGGATGTCCGCAAAAGGCCGTCCCTTTCCTACCGGCGGGAGCTGCCCATCGTCGCCAACCAGCAGAATGGAAGAGGCGGCGTTATTTACCAGGAAGCGGCGCATCAGGTCCGCGTCGATCATGGAACTTTCGTCTGAAACGATAAACTGCCAATGCCCGCCAAGTCCGCTCTCCTGTGCAAGAAGCAGAGAGTGCAGCGTCCTGGTTTCGCACCTGATGCCAATCTGCTCCAATGCCTCTTTACTGCGGACCATCGCTTTTCCGGTCGGCGCGGCAACACAGATGCTGTTTGCGCCATACTTCGCAATGACTGCTTTAATAAAACGCGCGACCGAGTAAGTCTTTCCAGTGCCTGGACCGCCGGTAAAGCAGCCGATTCGCAGACGAACCGCTTCCGTAATGGCTTTCGCCTGCGAATCCGAAAGACCTTCAAGGTCCATTTCCAATTCGTGATTCGGAATTAAATGTTTGCCAAGCTCTTCAGCGATGATTTCTTCATTTTGCGCGTCTTTCGCCGCCGCAAGCCAGGAAACTCCATTTTCTTTTCGCCCAGCGAGTTTTTTGGCGCGGATCAGCAGACGGACCGCGTCGCGGAAGCGAACCTGTTTGAAGTTTCGGTCCGTCAGCACATTGCGCAGTGCTGCCAGTGCCGACTCGGCTGATACCCAGACGTCTCCTTTTCCTTCGATAAAATGAAGTATCGCTAGAGCCTGACGCTTGAGGCGTGTCGGCGTGAAGCCGGTCTCCAGCGCAAATTTGTCGGCAAGAAGAAAACCCACCCGGTCATATTTCATGGTCAGGTATGGATTCACTTTCAGAATACCCATTGCTTTCGCTCCAAAGTCTTGAAAGACTTGACGAAACATCTCGCGCGGAAATCCATAGCCTGAGAGATAGCTTGCCAGCTCAAGCTGCGTTTTTGCGCATTCCAGGTCTCTGCGGATCATGTCGCCGGCGTCTTTAGCGGCATCTTCTTTTACTCGCCCAAACTGTGTAAGGACGAGCGGGTCTTCCGCGATCCGATCCAGCGTTTCAGAGCCGTATTTCGCGTAGATCAGCGACGCGGTCTTTTCACCGACGCCTGAAAAACGCTTCAGATAATCCAGGATGGCACGCTCTGTAACCGGCATTTCCGGCGCATAGCTGGAAGCCTTAAATTGCAGACCGTAACGTTTGTGCGGTGTCCAGGAACCGGCAAAGCGGTAGAGCCTCCCCGGCTCCAATTCATTCGGCTCGCAGTCGCAAATGACCGCGATTCGTGCCCCTGCACGCGACTCGCACGAAAGGACCGCTGTTTCCGGCGACCAGCGAACCGTTTCCCTGATAAATTTTCCACTGATTTCTTCCATGACTGCCCCATCATGAGGGGCCGGAGGGCCGGCCCCATAAAAACAAAACTCCTAAAACAGGTCGTCTACGTTTGCCTGACTCGTCTGCACCGATCCTGTCGGCGCGTACTTCGGAACACTCGCGACATCCGGATGCGTTTCAAGCCACACATCATCACCGCGATTGCCGATATTCGCATACTTCTTATCTGCATCAAGCACAATATTCACGACGCATGTTTTTCCGACCAGCATCGACGGCGTGAAGTCGATCCGAGCTCCCGGCACAAGCAGACCAGTCGCCCAGGCCCAGCGCTTATAACCGTCGGTCCACTGCTCGTCTCCATAACCTTCGGCTCGGAAAAGAGAAACCGATGCTCTTTTTCCACGCTCACTGTTCGCGGTTCCTGCGAGAACTTCCACAGTGATTTTGTCATACATGCCGCCGGTTTTCGTCGTACCTTCGCGGACGTCGATCACACAAACGTGATACTTGCCTTCAACCGCGACATTTTTCGGGCCTCCGGACCATTCCGTCGGCTGCTCATTTCTACCGTATTCCATGCTTTCCTCATCTTGAAAACAAAGGTTTTTATCGAACTGAAAAACCCAGCTCGTAGGCTGCCCGCAACAGATGCGAACAAAATACAGCTCTAAAACGGGACGTCTTCTGCGGTTCCGCCCTCCGCTTTCCGCATCATAGCACTCGCCAGCTCATATGTCTGCTCTTCCGTCAGCTTCATATCCGCCGGAATGTCATGACGGACGCGCCAATCCAAAATGTCTTCGCGGCGAACCCTGCCGGAAGATACCAGCTCCGAGATTTTCGCCCGCATTTCTTCCGATGTCCACTCCCGTGCGTCGGACTCCTGAACGGACGGTCCCTGTGTCACCTGTTCAAATTCGGCCGCGGCGGACTCTTTGCCGCCGGAGATCCACTTTTTCAAAACGTCTGCGAATTCCTGTCCGGGATGAGGCCACTGACTGTCCGCTGCCAAATGCCGACAGCGGCTTTTTGTGACCGTTCCGATTCCATCCTGCATCCGCAGAATGATGTCAAACTCGAATTCGACATCATCGCGCTGGACCGGCTTCACGCCGACACGGCGGATCTTCATTTTCCCCCGCTCGTCCTGATCCATGACGTAATCTGCCTTTGTCCGCATCGTGCAAAGGACATGGCAGGGGGCTGTCAAGATCGTGTCGATCAGTTTATTGTGAGCCTTGCCGCCCGCGCCCCATGCCTGGAACGTTCCTTTCTCACGTCCGTCTGCGGACTTTTGTTTACCGAGCATGTCAACCAGTTCCAGAACGCCGTTCGCTCCATTCCAGGCTTGACTGATGCCATCAATGATGATCACTTCCGCTCCGTGCTGAACGGCCTGCTGAATCGCTTCGGTGTAGCAGTCGACCGAAAAGGTCGGTAAGATGTGCGACGGAAAATTCCAGGTCTGTCCGTCTACCTGCTCGCCAAAATACAGGCGGCTTGATCCCCGTTCGGAGTCGATAACGAAAACTTTCGACCCAAGCGCATGAGCCAGGCGCAGCGCTGTAAACGTTTTACCGCTTCCCGCCGCTCCGTCGAGAACGATTTTCAATGTCTTGCTGTCTTTTCCCTTGAGTTCAAACATGGTGCCCCCCTGTTTTCCAAAAATTTACGTAATATCTCCCAATCAGGCCTTTTCCTGAGTGCTATTTCCGCGTATCGCTCAAAATATTCCTCTGGAAGGCAGACTCCCAAACTTTCCGGGACCCGGAATTCAACCAACGGGCCTCGGATCGTCTGGCGCATCTGGAGCTTAACCAAGGATCTCATCCAGTTCTTTAGACACAGCTGCGCTTCGGCTCATACTCTCTTTGTATTTCGCCACTTCTTGCGCCGCCGTCTTTCCGAGCTGCCGGATCTTTTCCTCGAACTCTCTTTTAGGAATCCGGATCACCCGATTTACCTGGATATGCGGCAAGATGCCGCTTGCGCACCATTGCCGGATCGTTTCAGGCGAGACTGCAAGGATGCGTGCAGCATCCGTAACTTTCCAATATTCACTCATAAAAACCTCCGTTCGTGTGTTTTGTGTCGATTTTACCAGCCGCATGTTACACGGCTGGTTCAAAACGTCATTTTCCATGTAATTTTTTTACTTTTTTTGCAAAAAACTTTAATTTTTGCCAATTGGGGCAACCGGGCCAATTGACCAGTATCCCTTAAAGTAGCGGATCTGATAACCATAGGGCCTCAGACGATCAGAAAGCCTAGTAACAAGTCGGTAGATCTTGTTATGCGGTGCGGCTGAATTTCTGTAAACCGCGATCGCGATCTCGATCTCCGGTACGATCTTCGCACACCGGAAGCAGTCCAGCGCAAGCCTTTGCTTGACTTCAAGCACCAGCGGACGGCCATCTATAGTAATCTCATCGCCGATGACCAGTCCGGTGATCCCTTCGTCATCCATCTGGAGCCTGGCAAGATCCCGCCTCTTTTCTTCCAGTGAATCGTAGACCAACACAAAACCCTGCTGGGTATGCCGGATCTCTTTCGCTGTAACATGGATCTGATATTTTTTCATGGTCTACTCCTTTC
>CAZRGJ010000198.1:0-5560 GCA_964599445.1 uncultured Planctomycetaceae bacterium
GGGAGGGAAATATCGTATGGGATCTGGTAGAAATAGTAGATGTCCGGCGGAAAGACTTCCCGACCGAGCATCCAGCTCAAAAAGTCCGCGATCTCGTTAATGTTGCAGATGAAGACCAGCCCCATGATCAGACCGAGTCCCGCACCCACGATCCCGAGTGAAAGTCCGTACATGAGGAAGATGCTCATGATCCCCCAGGAAGATGCGCCGAGTGCTTTGAGGATCCCGATGTCGCGCGTCTTGTCCGTCACGACCATATAGAAAATGGCGAGGATCCCGAAACCGCTCACCGCGATGATCATGAAGAGCAGGACGTTCAGGATCGCGATCTCCATATCGACGGCCTGAAGAAGCGGCATTTTGTCGTCGCGCCACGTTCGGCAGCTGAAGAGCTGCGGGTCAAAGACCTTCTGCAGTGCCATGCACGCTTCATCCAGATCGGCGTCTTTCCGAAGCTGGATCTGGATCTGATTCGCTTTGTTCGGCATTCCGCGAAGTTCCTGCAGAGTGCTCATCGGCACGAAAACGAACTGGCTGTCGTATTCGCTCATCTTGCTTTCGTAGAGGTCCACACACGTGAAGTGCCCCGTCACGCCTTCCGGACGAATATTGCAGTCGGGGAAGGTCAGCATGACGTCACGTCCCGGAAGAAGATAGAAATTGTCCCGCCCTTCCGGAGTACGATACATTGCCATGCCGATACCGATGATGATTCCCGGATGAGTCTCTTTCAGCGGGTCGAAGGTCATTCCGACCGGTGCACCAAACGGATCAAAGGAATCGTCTGCCGCATTCGGAAAAGCTCCCATTTCTGCGATTTCCGCCGACGCATCCGCACTCTCAGCGTCTGCCGCACTTTCCGTATTCCCCAGTTCTACAGAGTTTTCCGTACTTTCCGTACCGTCTGCCGCAGCAGGTTCCATAGCCGCAGGTTCAGGATTTCCCGCCACATCAAACGGCGACGGTGTTTTCGTTTGCCCGGAAGCAAATTCTTCCGGCAATGCCGGCGGTTCCGGCGGATTGTCCATCGGATGGTCGGTCGGTGCAGAAACCGGCTTCGTCGTGTCGATGACGGCCAGAGGTTCCGCTTCGTCCTGCTCGGCATCCTTCATCGAAGGAAGTTCCGCAGATGCCGTATCGCGCGTCTCGACATGAAGTGCCGGGTCGGTGATGATCTCCACACCGGGAAGCGGATCGCCATAGTATTCGCGGCGGTGAGTCCAGCCGGCTTTCTTCATGTCGGTCCGTTCCTGGATCTTCCCATTGGGTCCCTTTTGCGATGACGCCGGCAGAAAACGATTCAAAATACCGCGCGACTGCGTCATTTTCTGTCCCTCAAACGTATCGTAGCCCCCCTCGCGCAAAGCGAATGAAAGCTGCTCGCGATTTTCCGGATGCTGGAGAAACTGGCCGAAATCCCCGACGCTCCCTTTCGATCTCTCATCCACGCCAACGATGCAGACCTGCTCGGTAAGCTGTGCTTCGCGTTCGAAACCGTCGGCATCCAGAATGCGTGTTTTGTACGTCAGGACCCCCACCGTCGTGCAGATCGGCGTCATGCCGACCACTTTATCGCCAAGAGTGTCCCGGATCTTCTGCATCTGCCCCTCCGGATCGTAAAATCCGTCCGACGTCGTGCTCGTGACCATGATGTCACCCAGAATGCCGTGAATGCGTGTCTGCATTTCGTTGGCGAAACCGGACATCACGCTGTTCACGACGATCATCGTCGCCACGCCGAGCATCACGCTGATGATCGAAGCCAGCACAATATAGCGTGTCCGCAGGTACCGAAGGCAAAGGAAAATCTTGTACATGATCGAATCAAAAAGTAAAAAAAGGAAATTTTCCAACAAAATTCAGTCGAAATATCCGGTTCCGTTCCTGATTTTGGCCAGTTTCAGGCTGGACCAGTTTCAGGCCGGATCGGTTTCGGAACAGAGTCCGGTTTCTTCCCGGTTTTTCGGTGCTCTACTCCGATTTCTCTACCGGGATGAATTCCATCTCAAGCCAGCCGACACGCTGAACTTTTCCGGAACGCATCGCGATCGAGACGGTATTCAGGCCGTCTTTTGCGGCAGAAATCGGGATCTGAAAACGCACGGCCCGCGCCATCCCGCCGAACGCATTGGGATCGGAAAGTTCCTCTGCACAGAGTGCTTCCGTGCCATTGAGCCGAACCTGAAATTCGGCCTCTTTCAGTCCCTCTCCGGCAAAAAATCCGGCAGTGACCCAAAGTTTTCCATCCGTTTTCGGTCTTTTGCCGAACTGGATCCGGACGTCGTGCGGCTCATGAAGGAATCGGGGGAGCTGACGCTCTTCATCGAGTTCCTCTTTGCCGTAAGTCACCATGAAATCGCGGTACGTCACGACATGGCGGCGGTGAACGTTGAGGATCTTTTCCGGCTCAAAGCCCTGCGCGATGATCTGCTGGAAAACTTCCGGCCGGTAGACCAGATTGAAAAGGTAGAGTCCGTCTGCACCGTTTCCAAGCATGGCATTCGCCCAGCCTGCGTACATTTCGGGCGTCATGCGGGTCCGTACCGCGCCGCTTCCGCAGCTCACGCCGTCGTCTACGGCCGTGAAGACAGGGAAATCCGGATCGCCGACGGCTTTTTTCCAATCTTCGGCAACGATATTGAAATCGCCGGTCGAAAAGAAGCAGGACGCCACGATCTGGTCAATGAGTCCCTCTTTCGCCCACTCCGCAGCCCGCATTCCCAACGCGTCAGAAGCCTGGGGCGTCGCGGGAACACGAACGGAAATGAGGATCTGGTGTCCGCGCTCTTTCGCCTTCCGGTCCGCATAATTTCGGACTTCCCGAACGAATTCGGTCAGGCAGTGCGCCTCCTCGGCTTCCTTTCCCGGAGTCAGATGGAGACAGAACCGCATCCAATCCATCTCGAATCCGTCCGCATCGTAGCGGTCCAGAAGCTCTTTCGCGCACGCCATGTGGAAATCGCGGACTTCCTGTTTCGCGTAGTTGAACGCATAGTCCGTCCACGTATTCGATCGACTGTGCGGGACCCGCCAGAGTTCCGGATGCTCACGCCAGTAGTTGAAGTTTCGGAAGTAGTTTTTCCGAAGCACGAAATGCACATCATTCATGCGCATCGAGATCCACGGCGAGATCCCCGCCTCACGGCAGCGTGCCGTCCAGACCGCGTAGGGATCGATCCCCATCTCGTGGAGTTTTCGGCAATTGGAAGTCCAGCGCATCCCCGCCTCGCCAGGTCCCAGATCCACGGGTGAACCGTCTGCCATGCCGTCCCAGACAGCTTCATGAACGGCAGATCGATAGCTCGTTCTCTGCCCCTGCGGGCACATGAAAAAGTGGGTCACGTACGTGCTGCGCATCTGGTCGATGTACGCCTGAAGAGCCTCAAGCGTCATGAGATCGGCCGTCTGCTTGAAATAGTGGTCGTTGTCCTCGTTGATGATGAGGATCGGCCGACATTCTGAGTCAGCCGAAACGTTTGCGTCAGCTGTCCGCTCCGGTCCGGCAGCATTTTGATTCTCAGCCCAAACGGAAACACTTCCGAAAACGGCAACCAGGCCAATCAGAATGAGTTCGCAAAACAGTATGCGCGCCTCAAAATAAATTTTGGAATGGACGTCCTTCATCTTTTCCGCTCTCCATTTTCGTATTTTTCTTTCCCGATGCGGAGAAACGGCGTCCCGCATACATTTCGGCATTCACTTCACGGATCTTCCTGCCGTACGCTCATTTTGCCGCCATATTGACGGACGGATAGCCGGCATACTCCGGCATGGTCCAGAGATGCGGATTGTCCGCGGAAATCTGGTTCAGCTTTGGAGTTCCGTACTGGATGGAAAACTGCATTCCTTCCCCGTTTGCCTCTTTGGGACAATTGACCGCCACCCCTTTCGGAATCATGAGCCCCGTCGCCGCATCCTTCTGGTACGCCGTCACGCGGGCTTCTGCGACCAGGGACTGAAACTGATCGTAGATCCGCACTGCCGCAGGCATTCCATACTCACGATTCACGACGATGCACCGTGTCCGAGAGATCCCGTCGGCTGAACGTTCCGTCACGCGAAGCTCCAGATGCCTCTGATCCTCGGAAGGCAGCGGACCTTCATAGGACGCCGACGGATCCAGTGCGCCAAACCCCATCGCTTCGATGATCCATGCCGGATTGAAGGACAGATCCAGTTTTTCCTGGCACTGCGGATAGTCAGCGTTGGCGCAAAAGTACATCGCCCTGGGTTCCGCCTTGCCGATCCACATCCACATGACGTGCGCATTGCGTCCGATGTCCAGTTCCCGTCCGGAAACCGCATGAGTACCGATCAGGCGAAAATAGCCCGGGCGTTTGAAGGCGATCTCGCCTTTCAGATTGAAGATCCCCTTTCCGTTCAGCGTGGCGTCCTGCGTCACGAAACTGTCGATGCGCATGACGTTCCGGTTCACGATCGACACGACATCAAAGGCACTCGCCGAGCCAGGGATCACCCATTCAGAGACCGGCACCGGTTTGGGCGAACGGCGGAACGGATTCCCCGAACGGCATCCTGTGGAAAAAGCCAAAACCGCACCGACGGCCAAAACTGCCGCAATCGGCAGAAGCACCGGGATCGTTCGTGCTGGGGTCAATCTGAATATTTTCATGGGTCAAAATCAGGTCAGGTTTTCATTTACGTTCCAAATCCGCAAAAAACGGTCTGCGGAAGTTTCTGTCCGGCAGTTCCTGTTCCCGCTGCGCTTTTATTCGGGCAGGTCCAGTTCGGAAAGGTCAAGTTCCGGGATCTCGATCTCATCAGGATCCTGAAACGTAAGCTCCTCGCCGGCATCTTCAGTCCCATCCGGTCTCTTCGGACCTTCCGGAGCATTCCCGGTCAGGATCTCCGTCAGCTCCGCCTGGATCTCCGCCTGGCGTTCCGCATTCGGCGTGACGGCCGGGATCTGATAGTATTCGTCACGAAACGGCGAGTAAAGCCGCAGTTGATTCGGCGTATTTTCATCAAACTGGTCCTCGATCCGCATGATGCGCCGACGGACGAGCAGAAGCGAAAGTACGTACAGTTTATCGGGTGCCTCACACTGAAAGCGCAGCTGGTCAAACATCGCAAGCAAAACGTCATTTACGGCAGTTCGCGACCGTTTGGGAGCACTTTGAGGGATCGGCATCCGTGAGATCCACATTGCGTGAAAGTTTTCCGGCTTTTGCTCTTTCCACGCTTCCAGCGAGTACTCTTTCTTCACAAAATTTCCATTGACCTCAAAAAGAACCGCCGCAAATTCCTCTCCCGGACGAAACGGCCGGTGCGTGATGCAGCATTCTCCGGTACCGGAATTCTGAATACTGTAGTCTTCCATAAAATCCTCTCCTCACACAGCATACCCGATTTCCCTGGAAACCGCAAGAGAGATTCCGGGATTTCCGGCAAAAAAGGAGCAAATTCCCCATTCTCGAAAAGAAAATCAAAAACATCAAAAAGTTTTTGAAGGCCGCGAGCCGCAGCGGGCATGACCCCGTTCCTGTTGGTCACTGGCGCGGACGCGCACTCAAGAAGCCCCTCCTCCCAGGAGGGGTGG
>CAZRGJ010000199.1:0-5496 GCA_964599445.1 uncultured Planctomycetaceae bacterium
AGATCGTTTTCGACGACGTGCTGGCCTGCCGCACGGATGACGAACTGCTTATCGGCCAGCCCACGGTCAACGTGAAGGTCAAGGCGGTCGTTTATGAAGCTATGACGAAGGGTCCGAAACTGGTCATCCAGAAATTTACCCGTCGCTCCACGTTCCGCAAGCGCACTGGTCACCGTCAGAAGTACGTCACGGTGAAAGTGACCGCGATCGACGTCGTGAAATAAGAGTTTACCGACTTGCGAAAGCAGGAAATCTTCGGATCTCCTGCTTTTTTTGTGTGAAAATTCCTCTTTTTCGGGAAAAAAACGAAAAATATTCCGGGGTGGTCCTTGAAATATTCTGGATTTGTGGCATAATATCTCGTAATTGATGAGTGAAGTTTCGCTTCTCTCCATCGGCGGGGCATGGCGCAGTCTGGCTAGCGCGTTTGACTGGGGGTCAAAAGGTCGCAGGTTCAAGTCCTGTTGCCCCGATTTCAGGCTCATGAGTTTCTCATGGGCCTTTTTTGATGGATGGATCTTGGGAAAAATCTTGAATGTTGGCCTGTTGGAGTGTGGGATATTCTAAATATGACGATTTTTTGTTGCGGTGGAGATTTGAAATCAAAAAAATTAGAAATTTCCCTAAAGATGCACACTTGACGGCGCGTAATTGGTATGCTAGAATAAAAAAAGAGATTGTTTCCCAAGGCATTGCCTCCTTTTCGTTCGGAAACAGTTGGATGCAGGGAGAAGGGCATCTGGACAAAATAAAAAAAGAGGAAAAAGGTGATCTGAAATGATGCGAAATATCGTTTTTCTGTCGATCCCGGCACTTCGCGAGAAGGACCTGGCAAAACTTCCGGCTTTGAACCGGATCATGTCAAAAGGTGCGCAGGCGCAGCTTACGCCGAGCTTTCCGTGCGTCACGTGTCCTGTGCAGGCGAACCTGACGACGGGACTTCTGCCGAATAAACACGGGATCATCGGCAACGGGATCTGGATGCCGGAGACGCAGAAGCTCACGATGTGGACCTTCACTAATGAGGCGGTCCAGCAGGCGCAGCTTTGGGATCTGATCTACCATCATCCGGATTCCCCGCGTTCTGCGGTCTGGTTCCCCCTTCAGGCGGTGGAGTGCGAAGCGGAGTTCGTCTGCACGCACAAACCGATCCATCACCCGGACGGCACGGAAGAGCTTTGGTGCTATACGCGGTGGCCGGATCTTTACCGCGACCTAATGAAGGAGTTCGGGCACTTCCCGCTTCAGAATTACTGGGGACCGATGGCAAACGTGACGTCTGCGAACTGGGTCGTGAATACTGCCTCGTGGTTCGCGGGGCAGGAATCGCCGGAATTTTTCTACATTTACCTCGCATATCCGGACTACGCGCCGCAGCGTTTCGGTGTCGATTCACCGGAGGTGGACCGAATGCTCGGCGAGCTGAACACGCTGCTCGATACGCTCATTTCGAAATTCGAGGCGGCATACGATGCGCCGATCACGTGGTTCATCGCAGGCGAGTACGCCATGACGAACGTGGACCACACGCTTTTCCCGAACCGGATGCTGCGCGAGGCGGGGCTTCTCAAAGTGAAGAAAGGGGACGGCGTGACGCCCAGCCCGATCCGTTCCGTGACGCGGGACTACGAAAAATTCGTCGGCGAGCTGCCGGATATGGCGGAGAGTAAGGCGTTTGCGTACTGCGATCACCAGTTCGCGCACATTTACATTCCGGACCACGATTCCGACACGATCCGGAAAGTGGCGCAGCTTTTCGAGGGAAAAGAAGGGGTCGCGGAAGTGCTCGTTGGCGCGGACATCGAAAAGTACGGTCTGAATCATGAACGCTCCGGCGACGTGATCCTGATGTCGACGCCGAACAGCTGGATGGCGTACTTCTGGTGGCTGGATGACGCGGACGCTCCGGATTTCGCGCGGCGGGTGGATATTCACCAGAAACCGGGGTACGATCCGTGCGAGCAGTTCATCGATTTCGCGACGCGTTCCATTCCGCTGGACGTCACGCGGGTGAAGGCGTCGCACGGCGCGGCGGCGCGTGACCGGTCGCAGAAAACGGTCCTCCTTTGCTCGGATGAGGCACGGCTTCCAATGAAAGAGGTCCGGGACGTGGACGTTTTCCACCTCATCATGGAATCGACGTGGTATTAAACGGCACGGGCAGGCCGAGAGACGGTCTTTTCGGAGTCCTTTTTCAGGGGACTCTGAAAAGATCCGGTCAATGAAAAACAGACGCACGGAAAACGCAGAAATTTCAGGCTGAAATACAGGAAAGTACGGCAAAACAGAAAGGATCCTTCTCATGAAGAGCAAAACATTTGATTCTTGTCTGATTTGGGGCACAAAGTGTGTCTGGATCATTCTTTTTGTTTTTTTCTCCATGAGTATTCTTGGGTTTGATCCGTCCGACCCGGTCAAGAACTATTTCGACAAACAGAATTTCCAGTCATGCAGCGTTTTCCCGGTCGCGCAGCCGGAGGGCTGGCGGGATGGGTACGGCACCTTTTGTGCCAGTATTTTCTATTCCTGTTTCGGCTACGGAGTCTTTTTCATGATTTTTGCCGGGGCGGTCCAGCTGCTTCGGGTCCTGTTTTCCTGGAAAGTGCGCATCTATCCAGTGCGTTTTCTCGGATTCTGCATTCTGCAGATCGCAGTCAGTTCCTTTTTGACGCTCCTTTTTTGCAGTCACCTGCCAAACGGCGCTTCGGAGGTCGGCAGACTGGTCTATTTTTCCACCTGGTCGACGCATCTTCTGTTCGGCTACGGCGGCTATGTTGGGGCAACGGGTGCGGGGATCCTGATCCGGCTTGGGATCCTTCCTGCGTACCTTCTGATCCTGCTTGCCGGGTTTGCCGGGTGCTGCATGTACTCGGATTTTGTCGTTCCGCGTCTTTGGGAGCAGGTCCGGGCATACTTTGCCTTAAACTTTCCCAACTGGTATTCCGGGATCGTCCGGAGATTGCAGAAGTGGGGCCGGAATACGAAAAAGTTCGCGGTCGGTCTGCGGTCTTTCCTGACGTCAGGGAAGGATGAGCCTGAGCCTGCGGTTTCGCCGACGGATCTGGAGATCGGCACGCAGTTGGGGACTTCAATGGATGGAGCACTCCCGGAGAATTCCATGCCCGGGAATGCTGTATCCGGGAATGGTGTGCCGGAGCAAAACGCATCTTCAGAAGATTTCGGGATCGCAGACCCGGACACGACGGCACCGCCGGAATCCGCGTACGGCAATCGGGTGCGGAACCGTTTCCGAAGTTCGGAAGAAGAAGTGGACGGCTACGAGATCGGCGACGAGATCCATTCGCCCCGCAAGATCCGCGGGCAGAATGCATCTGCTTCGGCTCAGAGAGAGGATGCGTTCACGATCCCCGTGCATCACCCCGAGACCGCTCCGGTAAATCTCACGGCAGATCCGATGGAAAGTGCCGGTCTGGATCCGGAAGCAAATGGAAACCGTTCGGAAGGGACAAAAGGAGCCGGAGTCGGGGAACTTCAGCTCAGCGAGCACACGCTGCCGGATGAACCGGAGTATTTCTTTCCGGAGATCGATCTTCTGGATCCTGCCGAAATGGTAGACTATTCCGAGTTCGAGCAGGAAGCAAAAAGCAAGGCGCGGTATCTGGAAGAGATCATTCGCGAGTACGGTTTCAGCGTGCGGGTGCGCGAGATCCAGCTGGGGCCGACGCTTACGCAGTACCAGGTGGAGCCGGAGCAGGGACTGCGTGTGAGCAAGATCGCCAACCTGGCGGATGACCTTGCGGTGAAGCTTGGGGTCGCGAATGTGCGTATCGTTTTTCCGCTTCTTGGTAAACAGAATCTCATTGGCATTGAGATCCCGAACGTAAAAAAACAGGTCGTGCGTCTCCGTGAGGTCATGGAACAGCTGGACGGCACGTACGATAAAATGAGCATTCCGATCTTTCTCGGAAAAGACGTGGCCGGGAAACCGCTGATGGCGGATCTCGCGACGCTGCCGCATCTTCTTATTGCGGGACGTACCGGAACGGGGAAAAGCGTCTGCCTGAACTCGATCATTACGTCGATCATCATGACGCGCGCACCGAAAGACGTCCGGATGCTCATGATCGACCCGAAGATGGTCGAGATGAGTCAGTACGGCACCATTCCGCATCTGATGCACCCCGTCGTCACGGACATGAAGAAAGCGGAAGCGATCCTTGCGTGGGCGGTGGATAAAATGGAGGAGCGGTACCGCTGGCTTGCGCGGGCCGGAGTGCGGCACATCAAGGACTTCAACAAAATGTCCCATGAGTTGAAGCTGAAGCGCGTCAAGCCGAAATCCGGGGAAACGATGCCGGAAACGATGCCCTTCATCGTCATCGTCGTGGACGAAATGGCGGATCTGATGATGACGGCACCGAAGGAAGTCGAATCGCACATCATCCGTTTGGCACAGAAAAGCCGTGCCGTGGGGATCCATCTGATCCTCGCGACGCAAAAGCCGATCGTGTCCGTCATTACGAGTTTGATCAAATCCAACCTGCCGGCCAGGATCGCTTTTCAGGTCTCGAGCAAGACCGACTCGCGCGTCGTTCTGGACGAAAACGGTGCCGATCGGCTCCTCGGCATGGGCGACATGCTGTTTCTGCTGCCCGGGACGAGCGTTCTGATCCGTGCGCAGGGAACCTACCTGAGCGACGATGAGATCAATCGCGTCGTGGAAAGCATTGCCGTGGAAGATCCTCAGTTTGAAGGGGAACTGGAGAAACGGCTTTCGGGCGGAGGAAGCGGAAAACTGGAAGAATGGGCGGCCCGGGACGAACTCTACACTGCCGCGATCGAAATCATCGTGAACGAGCAGCGCGGTTCCATCACGCTCCTTCAGCGAATGCTCGGGATCGGCTACGGACGTGCCGCGCGTCTCATTGATTTCATGCAGGAAGACGGGATCGTTGGGGAGTTCCGCGGGTACAATAAACCGCGTGAAGTGCTTCTCAAGCGGGAAGAATGGAAGGTCATGCTCGAAGAATGGGATCTTCGTCAGCAGGATGCCGTGCAGGCGCAGAGAGCCATGGCGGAAATTTCCATGGATGCCGACGAAGAGGTTTCATTCGGACAGTTCCGAAATGCAGAGGACGGATTTGGCCGCGTGGATGGAGCCGACGGCGAAGAAGACCGATTCGAAGACGAAGAAGATGAATTCGAAGACCCGGATGTGTTTGACGAAGAAGACGAATTCGAAGATGGAGACGAATTCTGCCGCGGAAACAGAACGGACCGTGAGGAAGATCTCGACGACGATGAATTTGAGGTCGATGAGTTCGGAGACGAAGATGAATACGGTGCGTATGGCTCTGGTCGGAAAGATGGTTTTGCCGGCGAAGATGGTTTTGGCCGTGAGGATGCGCTTGACCGGGAAGTTCCTTGGATGGAAGAGGATGAAACGTCGGACGGAGATTTTGAATTTCCGCAGCGGATCCTGCTGGTGAGGCAGCCTGTCGAACGCTCTCAGGGGCGCAGCCGCCGGAGAAAAAC
>CAZRGJ010000200.1:0-5489 GCA_964599445.1 uncultured Planctomycetaceae bacterium
TCCCGGAACCGGCAACGTGGAGCCTCATGATCCTCGGTGGTCTGGGTCTCTTCATGCTTCGCCGCCGTGAAAGGAAACCGCAGGCTTAACTTGCCGCCGAATAAAACGGCAAAGCGGCACTTTCAACTCCTCTCTCCAACAAATCAGGGGAATTGGAGAGAGGGCAGGGACAAACAGAAATAAAATTGGGGAAGATAAAAAGGGGAGAATCAAAATGCGAAAACGGAACGGATTCACGCTCGTTGAGCTGCTGGTCGTCATCGCCATCATCGGAATGCTCGTGGGACTGCTGCTTCCCGCAGTTCAGCAGGCCCGAGAAGCTGCGAGGCAGATGCAGTGCTCAAACAATCTGAAGCAGTACGGTCTCGCGTGTCTGAATCATGAGAGCACGACTCACGCATATCCGTCAGGCGGATGGGACTACTATTGGGTCGGCACCCCACAGCGCGGTTTGGGACAGGATCAGCCCGGCTCGTGGTTTTTCTCGATCCTCCCGTTCATTGAACAGGATGCACTTTTCCATCTTGGCGAGACAAACGGCATCGATACCATGCCGGAACAGGCGGGGATCCGCACACGTCTCACGACTCCCGTCGGAATGTTCACGTGCCCCTCACGCCGTACGATGAAGGTCTACCCGACGTCCGGCAAAACGTACAAAGAATCCGGTCAGGCATCTGAGGGAGTCAAGACGGATTACGCCGCCAACTTTGGAACGAACTGTCTGAACCCTGACGACAGCGGAAAAGCGATCAGTTCACTTGCGGACGGAACGGCAAAGAAAAAAAGTAATTCATGGCATGATCCGCACGATACTGGAGTGATTTCCTACCACAGCAAGGTCACGATGGGACAGATCCGCGACGGAACGTCGAACACCTACCTGATCGGTGAGAAGTACGTGAATCCCGAAAAATACGAAAGTTCGCCAGTCGAAACGGGAGATAATGAGACGGTTTACAGTGGGGCGTGCAACGACAATCTGCGCGGTTCGATGTACAAAAGCGACACAGACAATGCCGCTCCAATGGCAGACCGGGCGCAATATGAACGTTTCATTTTCGGAAGCTGCCATGCAGGCTCTTTCGGCATGGTCATGTGCGACGGCTCGGTCCAGCGGATCAGCTACTAGATCGACCCGCAGAACCACTACTATCTCGCACACCGTTCGGATGGAAAAGCCGTTTCGATGGACTAAATCAAACGCGCGGATCCCTTTCATACGGATCCGCGCTTTCTTTTTGAACAGGATTTCTTTTCGGAGTCTCTATTTCTTTTTAAGCGACTCCACCCCGCCCTGCAGCTCAAGCATTTGCTCCCACTGGAGCGTTCCGCGCCCGGAAGACGTCGGCATTCGGGAGCGCGAATTCGCATCGTAGTGGTATGTACCGCCCGTCTGATTCACAGAATCCCGTCCGTTCAACAGTGCGGCCGGAGATTTGGGAGCAGGGATCGCCATCGGGGAACCGGTCACGCCGACATTGGGGTTTCCCCGTTTCAGATTTTCTGCCGTTGAACGGCCCGGCACGTGCACACGGGAAATGGAACTCCGTCCCGGCGCATAAAGCGGCGTTTCGATCGTGTGGCGGCCCGGAGCATAATATTGAGCCGGAGCCTGCGGATCCCCGTTGAGATCCAGCACATTTTCGGCAATGAGGGCAGGTTCCTGCGTTTGAGTGTCCCGAGCGTCTCCAGACGTATCCGTCCCAGCCTCCTGTTCGCCCTCCATTTCGGCAAACACGCCGTCCCCAGGCACCTCATCATTTCCATCGTTCAGTCGTTCGGCTTCTTCGGATCCACGGAATGTCTGCCAGTCCAGCACTTCCGGTTCGGAATCATCCGGTTCGGGATCGGCTTCATTTTCCGTTCCGGCATCGACGGCTTCCGGATCCGCATCCGTTTCCGCGTTCAATTCAGGACTGACGTCCTCCGACGCACCATCGGCCTCTGCATCCTCTGCAGGTACTGCATTTTCAGGATCTTCTTTTCCTCCTCGCCGAAAGAAATTCCGAACCGTGTTCCATGGACTTTTCCGGGACGGTTTTTCTTCCGCACGAGGTTTCGTTCCCAGCTTGGCATCCTGCTCAGCATTCCGCAGAACATCCCGTTCCGGCTCGGCATTCGGTTCCATTTCATGTTCAGCATCCTGTTTTGCCGAGATCTCCGCATTCATCTCCTCTTCCCCGGCAAGATCTCTCATTTCGCGAGGAGGATCCGACGGTTTTTCTTCGCTTGAGACTGGACGCACGGCATTCTTTTCGTTCGGATCTCCGCTTTCACCTGCTGCAGGACGAACCGCCGGATCGGCGATCGTTTCCGCAGAAACGGCAGTCTCGGTTTCCTCCGGAGGATCCGTTTCATCTCCACGCTGCGGCAGCGCAAGACGCATTGGCGGAAGTGATCCGGAAGGCGTTCCTGAAAGTGCATTTTCGGCAGACACGGCATTCTCCTGAACCTCTGCCAGCGGCATAGTCTGAACGTACTCCTGCGGGTAGAGAGCCTGCGGATAGAGACTCGGATCCACGCCCCACATATCGCACGGACCAGCACGGAGTCCGGAACGTCCTGAGATCCGGATGAGTCCCCGTGAAGTCGGCGAATAGACCGGCGCGGAACCGGAAGAGGGCAGAAGCCTTTCCTGCGGAATGACGTAGCGGTTTTGCGCGACGAGATACGTCCAGCCTATGAGCAGCTGGTAGGTCGCGTAATCCTGATTCGCAAAAATGATCCGGCGATCCTGCGAGTGCGGCGTGACGGGCTTGCGCAAAAAGGGGCTGAGCTCCGGCTGCGTGAGATGGATCTGCTGAAGAGACGCATGGATATTCTGCAAAACGGCACCGCGTCCCATCTGCGACGAAATGCGAAGCAGACGGTAGCGCGTCTCGGAATCCGGACCATGGCATCCGGCCGTCATGCAGTTTCGCTGAAGGATCGGCTGGATCTTGCGCCGAAAGATCTCGATCGAATCCTTGGGCAGGGAATCGGCGAGCTGATCCAATTCTGCCGGAGTTGGTCCCAGAGGACGAAACGGCTCGGTACCCGAAACGGATCCTCCGACGAAAGCGGCTCCAGTTCCCTCAACGGAAGAGCCGTCAACAGAGGTCCCGCCAACTTCTCCGTTCGGCAAAACCTGCCCGGAAACGTTTCTATTTTCCGAAACGGAAAGACTCTCTGCGGGAACAAAGTTCCCCACTGCCGACGCATTCGATACCAAACGCGCTTCATCCTGTTTCCGCTGAAGAAATTCCAGCCGGCGCTCAAAAACAGGCAGGATCCGATGATCCGGTACAGTCTGACGCAAAAGAGCAAGCTGTTCCGAGGCTTCCGGAAGCATTTCATGCTGAAAACACCACTGGATGAGCTCGCAGCGTTTTTCCTGATCGTTTACGAAAATCTGCGAGGTACGCCACTCGTAGATCTGCCGTCTGGAATCCGCGACGATATCCACCTGATCTTTAGGAAAACTCCGCGTACCGGTCCCAGTCGTGATCTCGCACAGATCACCGACAAAACGGACTGAACCGTGAATGATCATCCCATTTCCCAGCATCGCATAGCGAAGAGGTCCAGCCGTTCCGGACTCCTCCGCCCCGCCCGGCATATCGGCATAGCCGACCGAAACGACTTGCGGATCCCGGATCTGCGGAGTCCCGTCCGAGACATCATGCAGAAAATCACGGAAAGATTCTTTGGGAGGGGCCGGCGGAAGATCGGTCTCAGAAACCCAAACGGATCCGGAACCGGAATCAGAATCAGGATCAGACGATGCGGATTCCAGAGTCCCAGAATTTACGGAGTCCGACGTTTTTTCCACATTTGGCTTCACGGCATCCGGTGCCAGGATCGCAAACGGGGAGCGTGTTTCCGGAGCACGTACGGAACTGGAAACGGATCTCGCCATCGGTTCCGGACTTAAACGCCCTGATGCAGGCGTTCTGGAAACGGCAGGCTCCGCAACAGATTTTCCGACATTTTCGGCAGAAGTCTCCAATGCAGCCGCAAAAAAAAGTAAAACGGCCGGGAAAAACCATCCAGCGCATCGAATGCAGCGAAAGGAATCAGCAAAATGGGACAGTGAGGAACGTTTTTTCATGGAAACCCCTGACGAAATTGAAAAATTTCTCCGAATTTACTCTAAAAGAATACTTTTATTGAAAAATTTTGTCAATAGAGAAATTCCCCACCTTGAAAAATTTTGGATTTTCTGCAATAATAGTAAAAAAGAACGCAGGGATTAGACGAAAATTCCATAGACGGAACTTTCCGAACCGCCCGCAAAGTTTTTTCGTACTGAAAAGAGGGGCGTTCCGCACCATCTTCCGCATGATTTGAAAACGCGGATCCTGTGTGTGCCATGCGTTCACCAGTTCCTTAACCTTCACCCAAAACCCCCAAAAGAACCTCCGCCATTGGGCAGTTCTTTCCATTTTCCTCAAAAGGGATTTCAAAACATGATGGACTTTTCCTTTTTTCCGCAGCTGGCGGTCAACCATTTCATCTGGTTCAATCCAGGTACGTTCCTCTTCACGGGACTTTACCTTCTGGGGACACTCGCGCTTCCGTTTCTGCTCTGGCTGATCCTGAAGCTGCCGTTTCCCAGAGCCATGACGGGGATCTCCGCGATTGCCGGAAATACGGCACGCAGCGTCATGAAGCAGCCGATCTTCGCGATCCTGATGATCTTCGGCATCATGGCGATCCTCCTTTTCCCATGGATCCCGTACAATACGCTGGGCCAGGACGTCAAGATCATGAAATCTCAGGGCCTCACCGTCATTAAGGTGCTCGGCATCCTGCTTGCGGTCTGGTCCGCCGGAACTGCGATTTCGGAAGAGATCGAAGAAAAAACGGCTCTGACGCTCCTTTCCAAGCCGATCAGCCGTCGTCAGCTCCTCATCGGGAAGTTTCTCGGCATCATCATGGGCGTTTCGATCTTCTTCTCGGTCCTCAGCACGGTCTTCATGCCGACGTGTGCCATGAAAGTCGTTCATGATGCCCGCGAACAGTGCCTCACCGACCCGGAACCGGCGGCGTGCATCGCCTCGATGGAAAAAACGGTCCCCGGCCTGGCACTCTCCTTCATGGAGATCACGATGATGTCAGCCGTCACCGTCGCGCTGGCCACACGCCTTCCAATGGTCCCCAACCTCACACTCTGCACGACGATCTACGCTCTGGGACACCTGATCCCGCTGATCGTAAAATCATCGATCAGGCAATTCCAGATCGTAGAATTCATCGGAAACCTGCTCTCCGCCGTCCTTCCGGTCCTGAGCTACTTCAGTCTCGAGACAAGTATCGGCGGCGGTGCAGAAGTGTCTGCAGTCTACCTCCTGGGAGCATTGGCCTACTGTCTCCTGTACTCGCTTGCTGTCCTGTTCTTCGCCCTCATCCTTTTTGAGGATCGAGACCTGGCCTGATGGAAAGACTCCCGCAAAACAGGACGGAAAGCCGGACGGTCTGAAGCCGGCAAAACAAATTCCGGACAC
>CAZRGJ010000201.1:0-3755 GCA_964599445.1 uncultured Planctomycetaceae bacterium
GGTGGGATCCTGGGTCCCGGCTGTCTGTTCGTAGAGGGCTACATTGCGCAGGGCTTCAACGTGAACAGCAATTCCAGCACGAGCGGCGAACCGATGGCGGTGAATGACCGGGAAGGCTACCAGATGAATCAGGCGTATCTGGCTTTCGGGCGACACGTCATCAAAGGAAGCCAGTGGTCAGTCGGCGGACGGATCGACGTCATGTTCGGAACGGACTACTACTACATGACGGCCACGGGTCTGGAAACCGACACGGACAATCAGCCGCACTGGAACAGTATGAGCGATGATTCGGGATTCCGCGCCTCACGCAGTCTCTACGGCATGGCACTCCCGCAGGCTTACGGCGAGATTTACGCTCCGATCCTCGGAGGTGTTGACGTGAAGATCGGTCATTTCCATTCCGTCATGGGGTTTGAGTCGAATCAGGCAAACCAGAATTTCTTCTACTCCCGTTCCTACACGAGTATTTATGGAATGCCCACGAGCATGACGGGCGTCATGACCGACTGGCGCATCACCGATGGTCTGAGCGTCATCGCAGGGGCCGTCAATGAGTGGAATGCATTCGATACGCCGGAAGACCATTTCTCTTTCGTCGTCGGAGCGACCTACGAAAATCCGTGTGGAAACTTTGCGCTCTCTGCTCTGGTCATGAGCGGAAAACAGTCGGCGGCCGCGTTTCAGGCGAACGGCCATGACGAAGGTGCAGACACGACTGTCGTGGACGTTTTTGCGAAATTCAAGCTCACCGAACGCCTTGCGTACGTCGCGGAATTCAACTACGGTACGAATGACGCGGAAGTCTACGATATTCTGGCCGACTCGACCTTTAAAGGCCGCAATTGGTATGGATTCAGCAACTACCTCTTCTACTGCATGAGTGATACCCTGACGCTCGGTGCACGGTTTGAGTGGTTCTGCGACAAAGAAAACACCGCGGTCACCGGCGGCCAGAATACGACTTTCGCCAACGTCGGAGCCAATTACTTCTCCTGGACTGTCGGCGCGAACTGGGATCCGTGTCCGTGGCTGACTGTCCGTCCAGAGATGCGCTGGGACTACTGCGATCTGGAACTGGATGTGGACGGCGAGACCTTCTACGCCTACGACCGCAACTCGGCAAACTACGAATTTACCGTCTCCTGCGATGCCATCGTAAGATTCTGAGAAAAAAGACCGAACACACTTCCTGAAACGGCCTGCGGGAGACTGCGGGCTGTTTTTTTATGATTCCGCGTTTGATTTCACCGCTGGATCCAGAAGATAAAAAGATCAAAATCAAGAACAAGATCAAAAAGTTTTTGAAGGGCTGCGAGCCGCGCACATAAGAAGCCCCTCCTTTTAGGAGGGGTGGCAGACCGAAGGTCTGACGGGGTGGTTTGGGGGAACTCTTTAGAAACCCCAAGTCCGTAAAAAAAGGCACGAAACCCTTCCACCGCCTTCGGTGGCCCCCTTCCTTAAAGGGACGGTTGAAAGTGTGGATGCACCCTCCCAAACCTCTTTGTGTCCTTTGCGAAATCTTTGCACCTCTGCATGAAAATAAAGAATCGTGGGTTTGCGTAGAACGGCCGCAATTTTCTGATAAAACGGAAATTTTGAGAAATCTTTGAGAAATTTTTTGATTTTTTTGAAAACCTCTTGAATATTTCATTCAGATGAGGTAAAATGAAAAAAACGTGAGTTTTGGCCGATTTCTGACGCATTTTCCATGCCGGATCCGGCATGGAGGAGGGAGGTTTTCATGAAACGCAGTTTTTGTTGGTTTCTGACGGTAGCCGTACTGCTTTTGGGAGTGTTTTGCAAGACGTCTCTTTCGGCGCAGGATACCGAAACCGAGAAGTCCGCAGTTTCTTTTCCTCCGGAATTTGAGTACTATCGTGAGGGAAGATCCCCCGGAGAAAAGATCACGCTGACGCTCCAAGGCGTGCCGTTCACGTTCGTCTGGGTTCCCGGCGGGTCGCTGACTCGGGATGAACTGAATGTTCTGGATCCGAAAAATGCGGAAAAGAGACGGCGGTATTCTGCTTTGCAAACGCCGCAGGTCGCGGGATTCTGGATGCTTGAGACCGAAGTCACGGTGGAAATGTTTCGGAAATTGACTTCGCCGGGAATTTGGGATCCGTGCAAGGAAGATCGAGTCTGGAACGGGAACGAAATGGTGCCTCAGGAGGACGCGGGACCGGAAGATCCGGGATACGAGATCACAGACGCCCATCCCGTCACGTGTATCTGCTGGCCGCAGGCTCGGATATTTGCCCGAAAAGTCACGAATGTTCTGCAGAAGCATCGGCGTGATTTTTCCGTTGAGCTGCCTTCTGCTTCCCAGTGGTTTCGGGCAGCCGGATATTTTGCTCAGGAAAAGGATGGTGCTTCGCAGGTTTCCGATTTTCTCGAGCAAGGCTGGTTTTGGGAGAACAGCAGGCATTCAGCACATCCTGTTCGCCAGAAAAAACCGAATGAGCTGGGGATCTTTGATCTTTTCGGAAACGTTCAGGAGTGGTGCCGGGGACCTGATGGCGATGCGGTATGCTGCGGCGGCAGCTGGCTTCAGAGTTCCTTAAGTCCCGCAGTCTTATGGGCCTGCACGCCGGAATCGGAGTCGTGCAGCAATTCCGCTCTTGGAATGCGTCTCGTGCTGAAGCCGCCGGTTTAGTACGGGCCAGTGGAATTTGCCGCAGGAATCTATCCCGGTGCGGAAAAGACCTGCGTGATCGATGGCGTGAAATTCCGATTTCGATGGTGTCCGCCCGGAAAATTCAACGTCGGGCGTCGGAATGTCATGTCGTCGCTCGTTCCGCATGATGTGATTTTTTCGAGAGGTTTCTGGATCCTTGACTCCGAAGTGACGAACAGAATGTGGAGCCGCATCATGGGGGAATCTCCCGCGGACGAGAAATTTGCGGACCATCCTAAAACGCCGATCTCGTGGGATGACTGCCGCAGATTTTGTGCGGCTCTTTCACAAAAAATGAATTTTTGCGTCACGCTTCCGACGGAAGCGCAGTGGGAGTACGCCTGTTGTGCCGGGAAACATGGCGATTTCCCATCTCGAGAAATTTTCAAGTACGCAAATCTGAAAGGAAAGAAAGACGGCAGATCCGGTAAAACGGAACTTCTGGACGCGGAATTCCTGGATCAGTTCGAGAAGACCGCGCCAGTTCGGAGTTTCTCAGGGAATGCGTGGGGTATCTGCGACATGATCGGAAATGTTCAGGAATGGTGCCTGGACGGCTACGGTTTCTGGTCGCATCAAATGCAGGTCGATCCTCACGGCCCAATGACCGGGAAAGAACGCAGTGTGCGCGGTGGAAGCTGGCAAACTCCGGCCCAAAACGCGGTTCCGGCATTTCGTTTTGCTCTGCCGAGTCACGAAAAAGCCGACGATCTTGGGTTTCGAATCGTCGTTTTGCCAAATAGCGAGCCTGTTTCGCCGGAAAAAATGGCAGAGCATTTGCGTTTTCTTTCGACGCCCATTGCCGAGCTGACCAAACCTGCCGAAACTGCCGGATCGCAGAAAACTGATACGAAAACCGACGTTCCGACCCCTGACGCACCGATCCCTGACGCACCGAAAACCGACGTTTCAAAGATGAAAGAAGAACGTCCTGCGTTCGGAGAAGGTACAGGACCGATCGAGTCGATGGACATTTCGGCCTCATTTTCGCCGGGATTTGAGGAATTTCGCGAGGGAAAGTCTCCCGGAGAAAAGATCACGCTGACGCTCCAAGGCGTGCCGTTCACGTTCGTCTGGG
>CAZRGJ010000201.1:3855-5485 GCA_964599445.1 uncultured Planctomycetaceae bacterium
TCCCTGGCGGGTCGGTGGATCCGGCTGCATTTTTTCAGCATCCGGCGGGTCTTGGTGCGCATGGCGTTTCCCGAACGACGGAGGTTTCCGGCTTCTGGATGCTCGAAACGGAAGTCACGATGAGAATGTTTCGGAAATTCATGGATTCTGATCAGTGGGACCGAAAGACAGGTCGCGGCGTCGTATGGAACGGCCGCGGAAAGGGGGAGCTTCGTGGTCCCAGACCTGAAGACCCCGGATACAAAGTCACGGACGAGCATCCCGTCACGTGCATCGACCGGCTGGAGGCGCAGTCTTTTGCCGAGTGGCTTAGCCGGGAACTGGCGGTGCGCGGCGTTGCCGTTGACCTTCCGACGCATTTCCAGTGGCTTCTGGCTATTCAACATTCAAGGCCAAAAAACAGACAGAATTCAGAACTTTCCCAGCTCCTTGAGTGTGGCTGGCTTCTGGAAAACAGTGAGTTGACCGTTCATCCTGTCCGTCAGAAAAAGCCGAATGGGCTGGGGATCTTTGATCTTTTCGGAAACGTTCAGGAGTGGGTCCGGAGCGAATCGCACCCATTCATGCCGACGATTTCTTCGACTTCTTCGCTGGCTTGCGGCGGAAGCTGGAAATGCAGCGTTCTGGCTCTGACGGATGGAAAAGATTCAGGTCTGGTCTGTTCGCTTGCGGCCAGAATCCCCTTCATCGGAATGCGTCTGGTCCTGAAACCGGCCGAGAAGCGGGAACATTTCGCGCCGGGCACACGGCCGGGAGAGGAAAAGATCGTGCAGGTCAACGGTACGAAATTCCGTTTCCGATGGTGTCCGCCCGGGAAATTCAGGATCGGACGGGATCCATTCCCGCCGTCGATCCTGCCGCATGACGTGACTCTCACCGAGGGTTTCTGGATCCTGGAGTCCGAGGTAACGTCTGGAATGTGGAATACCATCATGGCGGAGACGGTGATCCCGTTTCCTACACCGAATGACCATCCCCAAAATCATGTTTCCTGGGTGGACTGCCGAAGATTCTGTACGGAACTCTCGCAAAGAATGAACTCGCTCGTCGATCTTCCGACCGAGGCGCAGTGGGAGTACGCCTGCCGTGCGGGAGAAAACGGAAGAGTATTTTTGAACGATGCGTTGAAATTCACTGCGAATCTGAAAGGCGAGAACGTCGATCCCTTTGAAAATACGGCCCCCGTCGGTTTTTTCGAGAGGAATCCATGGGGACTCTGCGACATGATCGGAAACGTTCGCGAATGGTGCCTGGACGGCTACGGCCCCTGGACAGAAAAACCGCAGACCGATCCCGTCGGCCCCATGAACGAAATGGTTCGCTGCGTCCGCGGCGGAGGCTGGAATACGTCCCCGGAAAACGCAGACATGACGTTCCGTTCCGCGCTGCCGTTTCAGGAAAAAGCAGCGGATCTTGGATTCCGCATTGTCGTGCGTCCGACTGCTGAGCCGCTCTCACCGGAGTCTCTGAGACGGCATTCCGAGGAACTCAACGTCCTTTCCGCGCAGATGCGTGAATTCGTGACCGAGACCCCGGAAAACGCTGAGACCCCGGAAAACGCTGGTGAGTCGGAAACGTCGGATGGATTTCAGGAACTGGCCAAACAGATCGAATTTTTGATTCCGAACCC
>CAZRGJ010000202.1:0-5482 GCA_964599445.1 uncultured Planctomycetaceae bacterium
GAAGAAAAATGAGAGACGAAACGAAATGCCTTCATGCTGGATACACTCCGAAAAATACGGAACCGCGCGTGGTTCCGATCGTCCAGAGCACGACGTACGTCTACGATTCCACGCGGGAAGTTGCGGCGGTTTTTGATGATCCAACGAAAAGTCTGATCTATTCCCGTTTTGCAAATCCGACGGTCATGGCAGTCGAAGACAAAATCGCGGCACTTGAAGGCGGCGTTGGAGCCATGTGCACGAGTTCCGGTCAGGCGGCCTCTCTTCTTTCCATCCTGAATCTTTGCAGTGCGGGCGATAGTTTCATTTCGACGCCTCAGATCTACGGCGGAACAGTCAATCTTTTTGCGTTCACGCTCAAAAAATACGGCATCGAGTGCATTTTCGTGGATCAGAACGCCGACGAAGAGACCATCAGTAAAGCATTCAAGCCGAACACGAAGCTCGTTTTTGGCGAGACGCTCGCGAATCCGGCACTGACGGTTTTCGATATTGAAAAGTTTGCGAAGATCGCACATGCCCATCATGTGCCGCTCATCATCGACAATACGTTCGCGACCCCTGTCCTCTGCAAGCCGTTTGATTTCGGAGCAGACATCGTGATCCACTCGACGACGAAGTATATGGACGGACACGCAGTGCAGGGCGGCGGCGTCATCGTCGATAGCGGGAAATTCGACTGGGCTTCCGGTAATTTCCCGGAACTCACCGAACCGGATGAATCCTACCATGGCATCATTTACACGGAAAAGTACGGGAAGGCCGCGTACATTTTGAAGGCGAGAATGCAGCTCATGCGTGATTTTGGATGCTATCCGGCGGCGCATTCTGCATTCCTGCTCAATCTTGGTCTTGAGACCCTGGCGGTCCGTATGCCGCGTTATTGTGAAAATGCGATGACCGTCGCGAAGTTCCTGGAATCTTCGGATAAAGTTGAGTCCGTGAAATACCCCGGTCTGGAAAGCGATCCGGATCATGAACTCGCAAAAAAGTATCTTCCGAAAGGCTGCTCCGGCGTCATTTCGTTCGTCGTGAAAGGCGGGCGCGACAAGGCGGAGAAGTTCATGGATTCGCTCAAACTGGCCTCGAATGAAGTGCACGTTGCCGATATTCGCACGTGTGTTCTGCATCCGGCAAGCGAAACCCACCGTCAGCTTACGGATGAACAGCTCACGGCTGCCGGCATCAATCCGGGGTTGGTCCGTTTCTCCGTTGGGCTTGAAAATATCGACGACATCATGGAGGACGTGAAAAACGCTCTGGATGCGATCGACTGATTCCATTTTGGATCACGGCGCGGTTTCGGCTGCGCCGTTTTTTTGAGTCCGTTCGGAATGTTTTCCTTTCAGCCGGTCTGTGTGCCTGCCCCTTTCCTTCCATTATTCCTTCCTTCAGCCATTCCCTCCGTCCCTTTTTATGTAGACAGAAAGGATTTTCTCATGAAGAGTTTCCGATCCGTAAATCGTCGCGGCTTCTTGACGGCGGGTGCCGGTGCTGCGCTTTCCGCTTCCCTCGGTTCTGCCGTTTCCGCTCAGGAACCGACGGCCAAAAATACCGTGAAATTCAGTGTTTTTGCCGACATTCACCACTGTCCCGGAGTTTTCATGAGCCGAACGCCGGAACATCTGGTTCAGATCCAGGATCGGGCCGTCCGCGAAAAGTGCGATTTCATCATTCATTGCGGCGATTTTTGCCATGATCCGCAGAAAGAAACCGAATTTGTTGACCTTTTCAATAATTTCCAGATCCCGAGCTACCATACGCTGGGAAACCATGATTTTGACGGCTGCTCCTGCGAGGCGACCTTCAAAGCCTACCGGATGGAGGAAGGATTCTACTTCTTTGATCGGAACGGGTTCCGCTTTGTGGTTTTGGATGCCAATTATTTCCAAAACGAGGACGGAACATTTACGCACTACTCGAACGGAAACTATTTCAAGTACCGTGGAAATGCTGTTTCGATCCTTCCGCCGGAAGAAATGAAATGGCTTGCGGAAACTCTGGAGAACTCTCCGTTCCCGTGTGTGCTTTTCAGCCATCAGAGTTTCGAGCGTGAAGTTGGGAGTATCGCGAACTGGGAAGAGATCCGAAATTTGATCGACTCCGTGAATGCGCGTCATCCCGGACGGGTCCGCATGTGCATCAACGGACACCACCATCGCGATTTTATTCGTGTGCATAATCAGGTCGTCTATTTTGAAATGAACTCCGCTACGCACGAATGGCTGGAAGAGACGCATGGTCTTTTTCCGGAGGATGTTTGCCGAAAGCATCGACTCGTGAATCATACGATCGTCTTTGAGGATCCGATCCATGCCGTCATTGCGATGGATTCGGATGGGCTGATCAAAATTGAGGGGATGGAGACGGAAATGTTCATGGGCGTCACGCGGACCAGTGCAGGAATGAAATTCGCCGATGCGTCGGGACGGCCTGTTTTTGCGAAAGTGCAGTCTGCTGAAATGCGTTTTTCCTATTGAGCGGTTGAAGGAGTGACGGAAATTTTTGCCATGCTGGATCCCGGCTGATACGATTTTCAACGGACGGGATCTTATTTGGTCCAATTGGGATCCACTTATGGAGTTTTTTTCATGAAATCTGCATTGGGAGTGTTTCGGATGCCGAATCGTGTTTTTCTGGCCGCCGTAGTTCTGTTTAACGGGCTGACCGGAATTGGAATTTTCGGGCAGTGTACTGCGTGTGCTGGTTCCGCTGCTTCTGCCTCAGTAGAAAATCAGGAATTTGACGTCGTCGTCTATGGCGGAACTTCCTCGGCTGTCGTGGCGGCGGTGCAGGCGAAGAAAATGGGGAAATCTGTCGTGTTGGTCTGTCCGGACCGGCATCTTGGCGGGCTTTCTGCTGGAGGTCTTGGCTTTACCGACTCCGGAAATACCGGGTCTATCGGTGGATTGGCGCGTGAATTTTACCGCCGGATCTATTCCGAGTACCAGAAAGGGGATTCCTGGAAATGGCAGAAGATCGAGGAGTACGCCAACGAAGGGCAGGGAACGCGTGCGATGCTCCATGACGACCGGACGATGTGGATCTTCGAGCCGCACGTAGCGGAAAATGTTTTTAATGCGTGGGTAGCCGAGATGGAGATCCCGCTCTACCGCGAAGAACGGCTGGATCGGGAAAATGGCGTAGAAAAAGATGGAACGGCGATCCGGGCGATCTCGACGCTTTCGGGAAAGCGTTTCGCGGGGCGTGTGTTCATCGACGCAACATATGAAGGGGATCTTATGGCGTCGGCCGGCGTTTCGTATACGCTGGGGCGCGAGGCGAACTCGGTTTATGGAGAGAAATGGAATGGGAATCAGGTCGGGATCCTGCATCATGGCCACTGGTTCAAGGCGAAGATCAGTCCGTACCGGGTCCCGGGTGATCCTGCGAGCGGTCTGTGTCGTTTCGTGGATGACTCGAAGCCGGGAACGCGAGGGGAGGGGGACTCCCGGATCCAAGCGTACTGCTACCGCCTCTGTATGACGGACTGTCCGGAAAATCGGATCCCGTTTGCGAAGCCGGCAAATTACGATCCGGAAGATTACGAGCTTTTGCGCCGTGTGCTTGGATCCGGGTGGCGTGAACTTTTCCACAAATTTGACCGGATTCCGAACTGGAAGACCGACACGAATAATCACGGTCCGTTCAGTATGGATTTCATCGGACAAAACTACGATTATCCGGAAGCATCCTATGAACGCCGTGAAGAGATCTGCCGTGCACACCGCGATTACCAGATGGGCCTGCTTTATTTCCTGGCGAACGATCCGGGGGTTCCGGAAGATGTGCGTGAAAAAATGAGCCGTTGGGGACTCGCGAAAGATGAATTCCCTGAAACGAACGGCTGGCCGTACCAGATCTACGTGCGTGAGGCTCGCCGAATGGTGGGACTTTACGTCGTGACGGAGCATGACTGCTTCGGGAAACCGCCCATGGAAGCACAGGGAATTCCTGCCGGTTCTGTCGGCATGGGATCCTATACGCTGGATTCGCATAATGTGCGCCGGTATGTGAAAGAAGATGGATTCGTGCAGAATGAAGGCGACATTGGTGTCCATCCGCGCGGACCGTACCATATCGACTACTATGCGATCACTCCGAAACGGGATGAGTGCTCTAACCTGCTTGTCCCGGTCTGTCTTTCCAGCTCGCATATCGCCTTTGGTTCGATCCGTATGGAGCCAGTCTTCATGATCCTTGGGCAAAGTGCCGCGACGGCTGCGTGTATGGCACTTGATGCCCGGTGTGCGGTTCAGGAACTTTCGTATGAGGCACTGGCGAAGCAGTTGAAAGTGGATGGTCAGATCCTCGAATACGCACGTCCTGTTGCCCGAAATTCCGACAAGGGAATTCCGGAAAAGTCGGTCGATGGGATCTACTGTTCTGAAGAAAATGCGAAATTGGAAGGAAATTGGGAACACGGCTGGACGATGGGACCGTTTGTTGGAGACGGTTACCTTCACGACGACGGGACCGGCTGCGGAACGAAGAAGGCGGTTTATTTGCTAAATGTTCCGAAATCGGGACTTTACGAAGTGCGTCTCGTTTATGCACCTCACGATAATCGTTCGGAAAATGTGCCTGTCGAGATCCATGCGGCAGACGGCGTGAAGACCGTTTCGGTGAATCAAAAAAAGTCGGCCTCTGCACCCTTTCAGACTCTCGGCATGTTCCGATTTGAAGCGGGAGAAAATGCTGCGAAGATCGTCGTGTCGAATCGCGGGACCCGGGGACACGTTTTGCTTGACGGTGTTCAGCTGCTCGCAAAATAGATGGCAGTCAGTCTGTGGATGAATGGGACACAAAAAAGTCTTTCCAATTCATTGAATCGGAAAGACTTTTCATTTCAAATTTGAAAATCTTGAAAAGGAAAGATCAGGATTCCAGAACATCCTTTTCGCGAGCTTCCGCCATCGTTTCGATCTCTTTCGTGAATTTTTTGATCAGCGTTTCGATCTCTTCCTTGGCACTGTCGCGGTCATCTTCCGAGTACAGTTTTTCTTTTTCGCCTTTATCGCACGCCTTGATGCCGTCACGGCGAATGTTGCGGAGAGAGACCTTCGCTTCTTCTTCCAGTTCGCCAATGCGGGAGACCAGCTTGCGGCGGGTTTCCTGCGAGAGCGGCGGAATGTTGAGGCGGATCACTTTTCCATCGTCCTGCGGAGCAAATCCCAAGTCGCTGTTGATGATCGCCTTGGCGATGTCTTTGAGTGTAGACGGATCGTAGGGACGAATCACGATCTGGGTCGGTTCCGGACAGCCGACGGAAGCCAGCTGTTTCAGCGGGCACTGCGAACCGTAGGCGTCCACTTTCAGGGAATCGACCAGCCCCGGGTTGGCACGCCCGGTGCGGATCCCTGCGAGGTTGGATTTCAGACGGGCGACCGCCTTTTCCATGCGTTCTTCAACGTCCAAAAGAATATCGTCAGTCATTTTTTTCTCCGTAAATTTTGCAATTATTATATTTACATTATTTGCA
>CAZRGJ010000203.1:0-5481 GCA_964599445.1 uncultured Planctomycetaceae bacterium
ATAGTTTTGGCAGAATCGGACAAGTAAGCGTAGCGTACAAGGCTGGCAGGAGCCGAGGCGGAGCCGGCTCCCGCAAGCCGCAGGTACGCAGAGCGCATTCAGCCTCCTCTTTAGGGAAGGGGCTTTCAAAGTACAGGATTCAGAAAAAATTTTAAAATCCAATCAAATCAGATCCAATCAGAAAAGGACCCCAAATGGAAACGATGAAACTGAACGAAAGCGTTCCGCTGAGTGAGCTGGACGCACGGCGTGAACGTCTGCTGAAGATGATGGACGAACTCTGCCCGGACTGGGAGACGATTTTGATCGTCAGTCGGGTGAATCAGCTTTACTTTGCCGGTTCGATGCAGGACGGCGTGCTCGTTTTTCAGAAGGACGGCGGGCGGAAGTACTTCGTGCGGCGAAGTCTTGAGCGTGCGCAGGATGAGTCGCTTCTTCCTCCGGACGAGATCCTTCCGATGGGGAGCTGCCGGCACGTGGCGTCGGGGATCGGTGAGAATACCGGCGTGACGTACCTGGAGAAGGACGCCGTGACGGTCTCGATGCTCGAGATGATGCAGCGGAACCTGAAAATGACGTCCGTGAAGCCGATCGATCCGGTCATTTCGCGCCTTCGGGCAGTGAAATCCGCGTGGGAACTGAAGTGGCTGGAGCTTTCCGGACGGCTGCATCATGAATTCCTGACGGAGTGCGTTCCGGGGTATCTTCGCGAGGGAATGACCGAGTGCGAGTTCGCGGGGGAAGTCTACCGCGGCGCACTGGCGCTCGGATACCAGGGGGTGAGCCGGTTCGCGATGTTTCAGTGCGACGTCGGCTACGGTCAGTACGCGTTCGGCGAGAGCGGGCTTTACCCGACGTGCTTCAATGGTCCCGGCGGTTCGAGCGGCATGTCGGCGGCCATTCCGTTCATCGGGTCCCGCGAGATCCGTCTGGAGGCCGGGCAGAGCGTCTTCGCGGACATGGGGTTCGGCGTGAACGGGTACCATACGGACAAAACACAGGTCTACTTTTTCCGCGGAAGCCGACCGGAAGCGCAGATCCCGGACGAAGCACTCGCCGCACACGCGAAATGCCGAGAGATCCAGCTCGCCATTGCCGAGCGGATGCGCCCGGGCGAGATCCCGGACCGGATCTACACGGAGGTCATGGAAGGGCTTTCGGATGATTTTCTCGTGAATTTTCAGGGATTCGGAGCGCGAAGCGTGAAGTTTCTCGGACACGGCATCGGCCTGCAGATCGACGAGTACCCCGTTTTTGCGCGGGGATTTACCGAGCCGCTTGAGGAAAATATGCTTCTGGCCGTCGAGCCGAAGAAGGGGATCGCGGGATTCGGGACGGTCGGCGTGGAGGATACGTTCCTCGTGACGCCATCCGGCGGACGGTGCCTGACCGGCGGACCACGCGAGATCATGGAGATCTAGTCCAAAACTCCAACCGCCTCCAAAGCATTCCAGAATTTTTGAAAGGAGTCGAGACGATGAGCAGCACGCAGCGCAGAGCATTCAGGAGGATCCTTTTGCTGATCCTCCTTCTTCCGCTGGGACTTTTGGGCTGGCTGACGGTCTCCGGGCTGTTTCCGGAACGGGTAACGCCTGGAACGCACCTGGTTGTCGGGCCGCGGAATGCCGACGGATCGGTCAACTATGAGGAAGCACTTGCGCAGTTTCTCGAAAAGGGCGGCGGGGATCCCAACGAAAACGGGTTTCGGATCCTTGCGCAGGCGTTTGGGCCGGAACTTACGGGCTCCGCTGGCGTCTCCGACCCGCTTTGGAGGGCGTCGTGTGCCCGGGCGGGACTTGAGGCGGGAGCTGAACCGGAATTTGACCCGGAGTTCCCCGATTTTCTTTTCAAAGCGTCTGAGGTGCGGAAGAAATGGCGTGAGGAGCTGAAAAATCCCATTCAGGAGAAGATCCCGGTGGAATGGAGCGATTTCAACGCAGGACTTGACCGGATCGCCGAGGCCGCGCGAATGCCGTACATGATGTGGCGTCTGGACGGAGATCCGGAGCGAATGATGAAGAGTGGCGACTCCTTCAGGTCTTTTGCCGCTCTGCTGACTCTTCGGGCGCAGAAATCGCTGGTTTCCGGTGATGCGGACCGTGCGCTTCGGGACTGCCTGACGATTTTTCATCTGGCGAAACATCTGAAGCGAATGCCCTCTCTCCGCGTTTCCGGACTCGGTTTGGAAAATGGCGGGATCCGGCTCCTTGCGGACTTCTGTTTGCTGAGCCTCTTCCGTCCGCGCAGCTGGAGGAGATCCGCCGGGAGCTGAATGCCTTTGGGGAACGGGAATCTCTGGAAGAATTCCTTCAGAAGGAGAAGCTCTTCATCTGCGTCGAAATGGAGTACGTCTGGAAAATGGAGCCGAGGCTGACGCTCTGGCACAAAAAAGCGTTTCGGCGGGAATTGGTCCGGAATCTGGATCTCATTCGCGTAGAGGACGGAAAGATCCACGGCATTGAGGACCTGAAAAGCGAGCCCTTCTGGACGGAGATCGCGGAGAAAACGCACATTCCCTCACTTTGGGGACGGTATCTCGGCTGGGAACTCTGGCGGATGACGCGGATTGCGCTGAAGTGTACGGAAGAGATGCTTTGGAGAAATGAGCTTTGGTTCCGTCTCGCGCAGATTGCCGTGGAGCTCGAACTTTTCCACCGGGAAAATGGCCGGTACCCGGAAACGTTGGCGGAATCGGCACCTCCCGAAACGTTCCTTCAGGACCCGTTTTCTAACGGAAAACCGTTTACGTATCGGCAAAATACGGAATCCCGTGCCGATTGGCAGAAACGCTTTGATGCCTGGCGAAAACGGATCGAGACGTTCCCGGAATACTATGCGCCGCTTGATGAGGCCAGATGTCCGGTCGGCATGTTCATTCCAGCGGAGGAGTTTTCGGAAAAATCCTTCCCGGTGCTGACGAAGGAAGAAGAACGGGACGATGCGGAGTTCTCCTCCCTGCAGACCTGGCGTCCGTTCCTACTTTTCAGTGCGGGGGCGTTTGATGAAGATGATTTCCTGATCGACGGCACGCTGATTTTCTAGCGGTCTGGCTGTTCTGTTTCAGTGCGGAACGATTCCGCATAAAATTGGAGTCCGTTGCGTTCCTTCCCAGCAGAGTATTTCAGCGGCGTTTCTGAAGTTTTTGCGGGGGAGATCCTGCCGCGGTTTGCGTGTTTTTGAAAATTTCGTCAAAATTTACTTTTTTTAAGGGCGGGACCCTTTACTTTTCCCGACAGTCTGCTAAATTAGAAGAAAATGTACCGTCAGACCCGCTGGTCTGCCCGCCAAATTCTGATTTTTTGCTGCCGGAACCGGCAGAGAAGAGGTTTTCCATGAAAAAACTGATTTTATTGCTCGCCTTTCTTTTCATTCCTGCCGTCTCGCAGGGTACTGAAGAAGAAAAACTGGGACTTTTCCCATTCTTCACGATGGGGGAAAATATCGCGGACGTCTGGATCAATCCCGCCTCACAGAAAGAAGCGGGCGCGGACGGTCAGGTCGTTGTGGACGGCGACCGGTTCGTTACGGAAGGGAATGGAAAAGAGATCCGTTTCTGGGGCGTGAACACGTGTTTCTCGATGAACTTTCCGGAAAAAGAAGATGCGGTCCGCTATGCGAAACGGATGGCCTCATTTGGGATCAATGGTGTGCGTCTCCACCATATGGACAATCGGGACATCTGGGGCAAAAACTACCCGGATGTCTCGGCCATTGACCCGGAACAGCTCGATAAACTGGATTGGCTCATCTACCAGCTGAAGCTCAATGGGATCTACGTCAACATCAATCTCCACGTCTCTCGCTTTCTCTCCAAATGGAACGAAACGTTTGAGCCGTCCGGTATTGACCGCCACTACGATAAGGGACTGGACAATTTCGAGCCGCGAATGATTGAGTACCAGAAAAAGTATGCGCGCGACCTGCTCACGCACGTGAATCCCTACACGAAAATGAGCTACTGCGAAGATCCGTGCGTCGCGATGATCGAGATCAATAATGAGAACAGCGTCGTCGCCTCCTGGTTCTGGAGCGAGCTGGATGATCTGACGCCGGCGTACTCTGTTTACTTCCGGAAACTCTGGAATGAATGGCTTCAGAAGAAGTACGCTTCCACAGACGCACTGCGTGACGCCTGGAAAAGCCGGTCGTTCCCGCTTGAGAAAAACATCGTGCCGGACCCTGGTTTTGACCGTCCGGAAGATTTCGCCGCCTCGCAATGGACGCTGGAAAATGGAACCGCCAAAGCGGGACTTTGGGCCGAAAACGGCGTGATGCGCCTGAATGTTGAGGAATTGGGAAGCGTCTCGTGGAATCCCCAGTTCTATTTCCGTGATTTCGCCATTCAGGAAGGCGTGCCGTACACGGTCAAATTCCGCGTCCGTACCGACGTGAAAAACGCGCCGAAAATTCGCCTGAACTGCTCACAGAATCATGCGGAATGGGAAGGTCTCGGGCTTCACGTTTCCTGCGAAGTCGGAAAAGAGTGGAAAGAGTACGCGTTCTCGTTCATCCCGACCCGAAGCGACGAAAAAGCCCGCTTCGGATTCAGCGGTTTCGTGCCCGGTCTCTACGAATTCGACGATATTTCTTTCCAAGGCGGCGGCGATATGGGACTGGCGAAAGAGGAATCGCTCGAAGACGGCACCATTCAGCTCATTCGCCGTCAGGGAGACGTCGCGAAAATCACTCCGGATGCCAAAGCGGATTTCGTCTCCTTCCTGATCGATCTGGAAACGAAGTACTGGCTCGAAATGTACGATTTCGTCAAAAATGAACTCGGCGCGAAAGCCCCGGTCTCCGGAACGCAGCTTAATTACGGAGCGCATTACGCACAGGCGAAACTGGACTACTGCGACAATCACGCGTACTGGAACCACCCATCCTTCCCCGGCCGGCCGTGGGATCAGGGGAACTGGAAACTCGGAAACACTTCCGTCGCGAACGTTTTGGGGAATGGTCCCTCGACCATCACGAATCTGGCGAACAATCGCGTCCTCGGAAAACCGTACACAGTCTCCGAGTACAATCATCCGTACCCGAACCTTTACGGCGCGGAAGGTTTCCCGATGATCTCCTCCATGGCCGGTTTCCAGAACTGGAGCGGGATCTTCGTTTTCGCCTGGTCGCACTCCAAGGGGTTCAGTACGGAAGAGACTCCGAGCTTTTTCGGCATTAAAGGGAACTCCGTCCAGCTCGTGCACATGCCGGCGTGCTTCAATATGTTCGTGCGCGGCGACGTGAAAGACGCGAATTCCGACCCCAACGCGAAAAAAGTCGTCTATGCCGTCACGGATGCCGAAGAACGTGAAATTTATGGCAAAGCCGCTTCCGGATACGCACGCTCACTCGCTCCGATCGGATTCTGCCATGAAAATCCGGTCCTGACCAGCGTCGGAGTTCGCTTGACGGATCTCGACATTCCGGAACCCGCGACTCAGGGCACCGCACCGTTCGTGCGCGATGACGAACGTGAAATTCCGT
>CAZRGJ010000204.1:0-5455 GCA_964599445.1 uncultured Planctomycetaceae bacterium
CAGAAATTCCCATTCTCCCAGCACACGTTCCCCCGCATCCCGGAATTTCCAGAAGGGGGGGAAAGGCGGGAAAAACTCATTTCAGAATCACCCGGAAACCGACGTCGTAGACCGGCTGGTTTTTCGGGTACGGGACTCTGGAGTGAAACGTACTTTCCGACGGGCGGGAGTTGAACGAGCCGCCGGCCGCCAGGGTGGTTTCTCCTTCGCAGTTTAGCCACTCGGCTGCGTTGCCGTGGATGTCGCAGAGTCCCCAGGCGTTGGGCTGGTACGAGGCGGCGTTCGCAGTTGCGCGGGCGGAGTCGTTAAACCGCGTGTCTGCCGGACGCCAGGATTCGACCGCGTCGGACGGAAGTTTCCATGGCGCGTACGTCGGCATCTCGTGATTCGTCAGGTCGGAAAGGTTGGCGAATGGGCTGAAATCGTCATCCGGGCCGCCGTAGAAAAACTGCCGGTTCGCTGAACCTGCCCGGGCCGCGTACGTCCACTCAAGATCCGTCGGGAGCGAGCAGACGGTGCCGTTCTCCTTTTCCAGAAGCTGCGTGACCCACCGGCAGAATTCCTCCGCCTGTCGGCACGAAACGCGAATGACCGGCTGCGCGTCACCGTCGGTCTGAAATCCGCGATCCTCCAGACTGAAGACGAGGAAATCGCCAAACTCGAATCGGCTGTCGTGCTGCGGGTCGAAGGCGTGGAACTGCGCGTTGGTCACTTCCGTTCGGCTCATCCAGAACCCTCCGACCGGCTGACCGTTGAGAGTTCCGCGGGGAACGTAAACGAATTCGAGTTTCTCTCCGTTAGGAAGCGCGACCGTCCGGGTCTTCTGACTGTCGAAGGTTTCCTGGATCGCGATTTCCGGGACCGGCGGAACGGCCTTGCGCGCGAGAAGTCCCGCGTCGATCTTCTCTTTGGGCGGAAGGATCGGTTTGACCGCTCCGCGAACGTACGGAGAGGCGATCCCCTCCTGATCCATCACCAGCGAGCTGTACATTTGCCGCAGGTCTTCCCGCAGACGCGCCAGCCGGTCCGTTCGCTGACTGCCGCTGATCTCGACCCACGTCCCGTGGAACGGCGTGTTCATGTCGACCCAGGTCGTCAGACGGTCCCAATCCTCCGGGGAAAGCATTTCCGAAACTCCGTAATGTCCTGCCGGATCGTTTCTGAGCGTCTGGAAAAGCCGCGTCGTGGACACGTGGAATTCACGCGGCGAAAGGAGATGAACGTCCGATTCGATCGTGTGTCCCCGCACGAATCGGCGCAGATTCAGGTACGAGCGGGAAAATCTGGCTCCCTGATTGTACATGCTGCTGTTGGCCGTGAGCGGAATATCGTCCGTATCTTCCAGAGAGAACGTCTCCGGAACACTGGCCAGCGTCGGGGTGTTTTTGTCCCGATTTTCTGTATGGCACCCAACGCAGTATTTATCCAGAACGGGCTGAACTTCCCTTCGGAATGAGAAACCGCGGTCCGGTCCGTAAAACGGCGTGATTTGAGAGGCGGGCCGGTTTCCCGCGAGCGTTCGTTGGCGAATGGGTGCGAGATTCATGTTTTGATGGCAGCCGATGCACGAAACGACCTCACCCGGCATGGCGGTAAACCACGTGCGCATGAGCTGAAGCGCGGCTCCGTTTTCGTCCAGCGGCTGAATGGCGATCGGAGTATTCGCGGGGACCGTAAAGTGTGCCGAGCCGTCCTCTTCGACCGGAACCGTCCCCAAAACGGAGCGGACGTCCCACGGTCCATCCAGTCCCACGCGGTCAAACTGCCCGCCCATGCCGTGGTACGAAAAATTGTAGGTGAAGATCCGCAGTTTTTTGACTTCCCCCTGCCGGATCCCTTTCAGACCCGGTCCGGTGTAGAGGTCGGCCAGAAAGACCGTCGCCGTTTTGCTTTCCGGGTCGGTCCGGTCGGCGATCGCGGGCGGTATCGGCGTTTTCTGAAGCGGGATCGGCTCTAAAATCGCGCACCCCGGCTGTTCGTAAAGAAGCACGAAATTGTCGAAGACATCCACGAGGTAAATCCCCCATTTCGCCGTCGGCGACGGTTTGCAGGCGGCAATGACGTATTTGTCCGAGAGCGGGGCCGGATGCAGAAACTTTGGCCATGAGTTCTGCGTCAGACCGTCCTTCAGGACCGGCTCGACCTTTTTCCCGCGCTGACCGATCTTCTGGAGCGCGCCGTCCGCCTCAAAATCGCTGATCGACGTATCGAAAAGGACCAGCTCGCCCGCACGGCGGACATCATGATGTCCGACCACGACCGCGTAGAACCGGTTGGCGTTTCCCGGCGTCGGCCTGGCGTTAAACATGCTGTTCGGCCAGTACGAGTTGCTCCCATAGTAGCTCATCTGATTCGTTCCGTCCGGATTCATCGTGAACAGAAGCCGGTAAAACGCGTGCGGCATGTCCGCGTATTCCCAGCGCAAATACATGATCCGGCCGTTCGGCATGACCGTCGGGTTCCAGTTGTGTTCCTGGTCGAAAGTCAGCTGGCAGACGCGGCCGTCGGGATGCCGAACGTAAGTATTCGTCACGTGAGACGACCCGCGCACGCACGGAACGCCGACCATCGGAGCCGTCGACGTAAAGATGAGCCGTCCGTCCGGCAGATAGCAGGCATCGTAATTGTCGACGTCGGAATGTTCGATCGTCGGGATCTTGCGCGCTTCCGCACTCTTCTGTCCGCTCAGAGTCTCCGCCGTCAGCGGGATCTCGAACAGCTGCCAGCGGCCGTTTCCGCCATGCTCCGCCATATCCGGCTTGGAAAACATCAGGCGGTCCGCGCTGAAATGCAGATCCAGCTCGCCGACGTATTCATCGTTCTGCGGACGATAGACCGATTTGATGTCTTCCAGTTTGGGGAGACCCTGCGGCGAAAGCGGGATCGAGATGATGTCGTTTCCGTACCCGGTATGCCGAAGGCTGGAATTGCTCTCCCAGTTGGCGGGAAGTCCCAGATTCCCGGCAGAACGGCGGATCGCGAGAATGGAACGGACGTTTTTCAACGCCGGGTTTTCCAGAAGCGCTTTGCGTTTCAGAGCGTCCAGCCGGTCAAAAATGACCTCCGGCGCAGTTTTCGCCTCCGAATGTTCCCCGCGCAATTCTGCGAGCTGCTCAAGATATTTCGAGCCGTTGGCGTATTCCTGCGGATACGATCCCATCAGGTCGCGGACCGCCAGTTCCAGAGACTCGGCTTCCTGCTCAAAATTCCGTTCCATCGCCGCGATCTGACGTTCATTCAGCTTCACTCCCGGATCGTACGGAGTCAATTCCACCCACGCCGACGGCGTCTGAAGATAGTTCAGGACGTTCGCCGTGAATCGGGTCAGGTTCTCGCGATGCGCGTTCCTAGGGTCGGAATAGCAGGTCAGACGCCATCCGGACGTCACGATGCGCCCTTTTCCCGCCGCGTATTCCCAGATCGGTTTTTCGTCGCCAAAGGCAGAAGCCGCCAACAGCGTCCCGCCGCGGGGCCGGATCGCGTGGAAGTCGGAAAATGCAGAATATCCGCCGTCCGAAAAGTAGATCGCCGCACGATTTTTTTCCTGCTCATTCCCATGCCGCAGACCGCGAAACAGCGGAGAGTGCATCCCGTTTTTCATCGGAAACGGAATGACTGCGCCCGGATTCCGGTCATGATTGCCGGGGAGCTGACGCGGAGAGACGGTTTCCAGGCCCAACTGATTGAGAGCCGGCCACGACGCCCCGGTCAGAAACAGTCCGCCCCCCTGTTCGACGAATGCCCGGATCTTCACGGCATCCGCGTCCGAAATTGCGTACTTTTCGGAATCGCCGAGATGGACCCACAAAACGGAGACGTCCGCGAGACTTTCAGCCGCAGTTTCCTGGAAATCGGAGAACAGGCTCTTTCCCAACGCCAGTGCGGACTGATATTCCGGACCGTTCTGCGCGGTTCGGAGCAAAGCGGGACTTTTCGCCCAGACAGTGACCGTGGAGCACACAAGAAAACAAACGGAAAATACGAACAGCAGGATCTTTTTCATGGCAAATCCAAAGGGTATGGAATAGGAGGGAAGTGAAGTGGATGATCCGGACAAAATCAAGAAGAATGCCCGGAAAACAGACAGGATCCGGTCTGTCAGGCACAACCGAAAGAGTACCGTGCCTGACAGATCGGCCGAAACGCTTTATTTTGCCGCCGGTTTAAGCAGGTCCGCGACGAAATCCCGCGTGTACATGTCCAGCCCCCAGGACGGAGCGCACATGGCGATATTGTCGACGATCCTGTCGAACGAATCGAGCGGAAGTTCCGCTTGCGTGAACGTGATCGGCGCACCGATGCTTTCATACCATTTTTCCAGCCGTGCGATACCCTGTTCGATCGCTTCGTCTTCGTTTTTGTAGGTGACTCCCATGACATTGCGGGCAAACTGGACCAGACGGCGTCCGTAGAGGTCCTTGACTTTCCGCATCCAGCACGGCATCGCCACCGAAAGGGACGCACCGTGCGCGGTATCGTACAGGCACGACATGGAATGGCCGATCAGGTGTGCGGGATAGGCGGCATTTTCCACACCGGTCAGAAGCTGACCGTTCCACGCCATCGTGGAGGCCCACATCATGTTTGCGCGGGCATCATAGTCCGAGCCGTCGGCGATGCAGCGGGAAGTGTATTCCATGACCGTCCGCATGAGGCCTTCCGCGTAAGCGTCCTGGATCGGCGTTTCCGCGTCGGAGTTGGTGATGTACCCTTCCACGATATGCGCGAAAATGTCCACGCCGGCGAACGCGGTGTACTTCGCACCCAGAGAGAACGTGGCGGTCGGGTCGAGAATGGAGACCTTCGGCATCAGGCAGTTCACGATGAGACCGAATTTCTGCTGAGTCTCTTCGTTCGTAATGACAGTCCCGCCGTTCATTTCCGTGCCGGTGGCCGCGACGGTCAGGACGTCGCAGATCGGGAGAGCTTTTTCCGCGGGGGTCTTGCAGCAGTAGAAATCCCAGAGACTGCCGTCATAGAGTGCCCCCAGCGCGATCGCTTTGGATTCGTCGATGACGCTCCCGCCGCCCAGTGCGACGATGAGGTCCACGTTTTCCTGTTTCGCCAGATCGGCTCCTGCCTGAGCGTGCGACAGACGCGGGTTCGGGCTGACGCCGGAATATTCTACGAATTCCAGTCCCGCAGCTTTGAGGGAATCGACGACGAGGTCGTACAGACCATTCTTTTTCACGGAGCCGTGACCATAGACCAGGAGTGCTTTCTTGCCGAACGCGGCAGCTTCGGTTCCGATCTGCTTGATGGTATCGCGGCCAAAGACGATCTTGACGGTGTTTTGATACGTAAAATTCTGCATGGCAATTCAATGAAAAACAGGGTTAAGGAAATGGGAAAATACACTTCCGTATTCTACACCAGATCCGCACTTCCCGCAAGGTCCCCCCTTGAAAATTTCAGGAGATGCGATAAAATGAAAGTTGGTGAAGTGGAATTTTTT
>CAZRGJ010000205.1:0-5433 GCA_964599445.1 uncultured Planctomycetaceae bacterium
CGGACTTCGATCGGAATTCGCCGCCGACTCGGTCATTCTTGCCGTTCCGTGGTTTCAGGCTGGAAAACTCCTGCCGGAACTCGTGAGTCTGGATCTCTTTCAGCCCGAGCGATTTGAGCCGCGCACCATTTCGGCAGTCCATTTCTGGACGGACCGCGTTCTCTTTCCGCAGCCGAATCTGGTCCTTCCGCGTGAAACGATCCAATGGATCTTCCGCCCTCCTTTCGGGCAGGAAATTCCGGATGGCGAGCACATTTCCGACGGTCTGCAGGTACCAGATCCAAAACTTCGGTTTCTGCCGGAAAATGTCGGTCCCGAGACACTCTATCCGGCAGAACGGGTTCGGCGTGGATTCTACCATCAGGCACTTTTAAGCGACGCGGACCGGTGCGTCTCCGCGAAACCGCAGGCTCTTGAACAGCTGGTCCGGGCCGAGCTTCAGATGCTTTTTCCGGACGCGCAGTTTCTGCATTTCAGGACGACACGCTGTCCGGCGGCCGTTTTTTCATGCAGTACCTGGATGGAGCACGCCCGTCCCACGATGCTCACGCCGTTTCCTTCCATTTTTCTGGCTGGAGACTGGACCGCGACACAGCTTCCCGCCACGATGGAAAGCGCGGTGGTGAGCGGAAACCTCGCTGCGGAAGAAATGTTTCATTTTCTGAAAAATTTGCACGAAAGCCAATAGAAATCAGATTTCAGCCCTTGACAAAAAAAGAAAATAGGGTAGAATGAAATAAAATCGGATGAATGGCAGAGTGGTCGATTGCGGCGGTCTTGAAAACCGTTGACGTGAAAGCGTCCGGGGGTTCGAGTCCCTCTTCATCCGTTGGCCCCGCAGGAGATGCGGGGCTTTTTTTCTGTCGAAATACCAGGAATGGCTCAGGCCCCTCTCCTCTTTAAAAAATTTCTGATTTGCGGATTTTGAGGAAAGTTTCGTCCGGTTTATTGGAAAATTTTAGAAAATTCCTTCTTTTTCCTGAAATTTTGTTGCGTTTCTTTTCAAATTGCGTATAATGTTGAATGAAAGTCATGTTCTGAGGAGGAAAAAAGTGGCGGATTCGTTCGATTCCATTCGACTGAAGAAATTCACGCTTCGGGCAGAAGGGTACCTGGAGTTGGAGATGCCTGCACACGCGCTGGGAGAGATCCGGCGTGCAAGCGAGCTGCGTCTGCAATTCACGCCTCATCTGTTCTATCTGGAAGGCTATGCACTTTTCCATCTGAAAAAGTACCGCGACGCACTCTATCCGCTGGGTCAGGCTGTTTTGCTGGAGCCGTCCGAGATCAGCTACTGGCTTTTGATCGGAATGTGCCAGAAACGCGTCGGACGGTGCGATCTTGCGATCGAGTCTCTGGAAAACGCGCTTTCGATCCAGCCGAACAATACGGTCGTCCTCTACAATCTGGCGTGCTATTATGCGCTGGCGAAACAGACCGGCCCGTGCATTCAGAGTCTGTCCCGGTGCCTGAGTCTGGATCCATCGTTCCGCGATCTGGTCGAGCAGGAGACGGATTTCAATCAGATCCGTGAGAAAGAAGAATTCTGCCGGATCATGCAGAAGTCGGATGAACGCTTAAGAAAAGGCGTCCTTCCGTTTTCTCCCCAAAGTTCGTCCGCAAAGCTCCCGGTTTCTGAAAAACATGGTTTCTGACGCCCCGTCTCCCTGACTTTCTTCCTTTCATGGACGTCCGGAGATCTGCCGGTCCGATCTGCACTCCGACACGCGAACATTTCAGCCTTTCCTGCCGGCAAAAGTTTCCAGGCGCAAAATCAACAAAAATTTTGGTTTTGGTTCCTTTTCGGCTTCAGGCTCTGAAAAAGAAGCAAAAATCCGTCAGTGTCCCAAACCGACAGGAAAAATCGTCAAAAAACGCCGAAAATTTTGGGAAATTGAAAAAAATCCGGAAAAAATTCCCCCTCCCCCTTTCCGGAAATTAAAAACCGGGTAGAATATGGAAAGGTTTTCGTCGTTCATCAGGCCGTTCAGAGAGATCGTGCCGAACTGAACGGGAATGCGGATCCCGTAACTGCATTCTCCTTTGGGAGTTTCTTTTTTTCTGGAGAGATTTCATGATCCATAAAATCCTTCTTCTCGGTTCCGGTGAACTTGGGAAAGAATTCGTCATTGCGGCAAAACGCATGGGGCAGTACGTCATTGCGTGCGACTCGTACGCAGGAGCACCGGCCATGCAGGTTGCGGATGAATGCGAAGTTTTCAGTATGCTTGACGGCGACGCTCTGGAAGCGGTCGTGAAGAAGCATCAGCCGGACCTGATCGTCCCGGAGATCGAAGCGATCCGTACGGAACGTCTTTACGAGCTGGAAAATCAGGGACTTCACGTCGTTCCGAGTGCCCGGGCGGTCAATTTCACCATGAATCGCCGTGCGATCCGTGATCTGGCGGCGGTTGACCTTGGACTTCAGACTGCGAAATACTTCTACGCCAAAACGAAAGAAGAATTTGTCGAGGCAGTCAACCAGATCGGCTATCCGTGCGTGGTGAAGCCGCTGATGTCTTCGTCGGGCAAAGGCCAGTCGAAGATCAACGGTCCGGAAGATGTGGACAGTGCGTGGGAGTACGGTATTTCCGGAAGCCGCGGCGACATCGTGGAAATGATCGTGGAAGAATTCATTCCGTTCGACTACGAGATCACGCTCCTGACCGTCACGCAGAAAAACGGCAAAACGCTCTTCTGCCCGCCGATCGGTCACGTCCAGAAAGGCGGAGACTACCAGGAAAGCTTCCAGCCGATGCCGATGAAGCCCGAGCATCTCAAAGCTGCGCAGGACATGGCGGAAAAAGTCACGGGCGCGCTGACCGGATGCGGTATCTGGGGCGTCGAGTTCTTCATTTCAAATGAAAAAGGCGTCTACTTCTCCGAGCTTTCTCCCCGTCCGCACGACACCGGCATGGTGACGCTCGCGAACACGCAGAATCTCAACGAATTTGAGCTTCATCTCTACGCGATCCTTGGTCTGCCGATCACGGAGATCCAGCTTCTGAAAGCCGGCGCGTCTGCCGTCATTCCCGCGACGGAAGCAAGTCCGAATCCGGCGGAATACGAAGGCGTCGAAGATGCGCTTCAGATGCCGAACACGTACGTCCGCATTTTCGGAAAACCCTCCACCCGACCGAAGCGCCGCATGGGCGTTGCGGTGACGTATGATGCACCGGATGCAGACATCGAGATCCTTCGCGAGCGCGTGAAAGCCGCCGCCGCAAAAGTCAAGGTGAAGACCTGCTAGGAAACGATCCGGGCGCGCCGTTTTTCCCACGGCGTGTCTTTTCATTCATTTCGGCAAAAGACGCAGGATCCTCCCGGTCTCCTTCCCTTCAAGGAAACTGCGCTGCTGCGCTGACGGAGGCTGAACTCCGGAAAACGGCACTCCGGAAAGCAGGCTGAAAAGAGCTGAACAGAAAAAAAGCAGAGCCGGCAGGATCGGACGGAGCGATTCAGTTTTTTGCCGACAATTTTGTTTCATTGATTTTTCAGAACATCCGGCTCCTGTACAGAAAATTGGCGAAAGGGATCTCATGTTCCGCAAAATTTGGCTTTTCTTTGCAGTTTTTCTGCTTTTGCTGGGTCTGGAAACCCTTTTCCTCAAATCGATCACGCTTTCTCCGCAAGGCACGGAAATTCTTGCGAAACAGGATCCGTCGATGGAGAAGAAACGCTGGTGGGTCGAAGCACTAACGGGAGAAGCTCTGAAATTTCCGGAAAAGGAGATCTCTATCCGCGATGAATTCGGCTACGTCCTCCTCTTTTTCTCAGCGGTCGGTTTCATTCACGTCTTCTTCATTCCGTCGGAAGAAGACTAACGCAAAAATTCCCGAGACCAACGCAAGACCGGACGGGAAACCGACGCCAAACTGTCGCGGCCCCAAACAAAACCGGCACTGCGATCCGATGCCAAAATCTCCCGCAGCCCCACTGAGGACCGTTCTGTTTTCTCCGTACAGAGGAAATTTTCCAGCTGAAAAAGTCCAGTATTCTGATTTCCAGATTCTCCAACCGTCTTTACTCGCAAAAATTTTCGTTTTCTTGCTGAAAATCGATGAAAAAGTGCGGGAAACCTCTTGCCATCTTTGCGAGTTGGATTAAAATAAACGGTATCTGGCCGGTGGATTTTCATGCAGCGTGAACGCACATGAAAAACGGCCCATTTGATTGCATTTCAGAAGGCACTTTCCTGCCCATAAAAAATTTTGGAGTCACGTATCATGAAATACTATCTCGGTATCGACCTTGGCGGCACGAATACAAAAATTGGTATCCTGGATGAACTCGGCAACATTCTCGTGAAAGGCTCGGTCCCGACGCACATTCAGGAAGGTCCGGAAGCGGCATGCCGGCGTATCGCGGAAGGCGTAAACGACATTTTGGCCAAAGCCGGGCTGGAACGCTCGGACATCACGAAAGCGGGTCTTGCCTCTGCCGGTCCGATGGACATTCCGGGACGCAAACTCCTCCAGACGGCCAACCTCGGCGAAAAGTGGAAGTACTGCCCGATCGCGGACATGATGAGCGAAGCGTGCGGGATCTACGTGGAATTCGCGAACGATGCGTCTGCCGCGGCTTTTGCAGAATACTGGGTCGGAAAAGGAAAAGACGCGAAAAAGAACGTCTTCACCCCCGACGGAGCCGTGGGTACGGACAAACCGATCACCAGCATGGTCCTCCTGACGCTTGGGACCGGCATCGGGTGCGGGATCATCATTAACCGGATGGTCTACGACGGCGAACATTCCCAGGGCGGCGAGTACGGTCACGCCATCATCGACACGACTCCGAATGCGCGTATCTGCGGCTGCGGACGCCCCGGACACTATGAAGCCTACGGAAGCGCGACCGCCGTCATTGCCCGCACGAAGGAACTCATTGACTCCGGAGCCGCCACGTCCCTGACCGCACGCCGGGCAGACCTCGACACCATCGGAGCCAAAGTCGTCGCGGAAGAAGCCCTGAAAGGCGACGCCGCCGCCATGCAGATCATCCTCGACACGGCGAAGTATCTCGCCATCGGCATCGCGACGCTCATGCACACGATCGACCCGGATGCCATCTACATCGGGGGAGCCATGACGTTCGGCGGAAATGAATCGGAACTCGGACGCACGTTCATTCAGGCGATTCGCGACGAAGTCAAGGCCCACGCACTTCCGACCTGTTCGGCGACCACCATCATCGATTTCGCGAAACTTGGCGGAGATGCCGGATTCATCGGCGCAGCCGGCATCGCGAAAGCACTGAGCGAGTGAGTAAACCGGAAAACGGGAGCGTGTGCGGGATCTTCCATGCGCTCCCGCGTTTCGCCAAAATCCGCGTTTCGCACGGCGTTTTGTTTAACGGTATCCATCCTCGCAAAATTTTATTTTTTGGCTCATCCGACAAGTGCGTACCGGGCTTGATGGATATTGAGGATCTTCA
>CAZRGJ010000206.1:0-5425 GCA_964599445.1 uncultured Planctomycetaceae bacterium
GACGAATCCGTATTTGGGGAGCGTATGGCCCTGGATGTTCCAGTTTCCTTCACCGCGGTTCACGTAGACGGTCGTGCCGTTTTCCCACGTGACGCGTTGGCGGCGGATGCCGTCAAGAAATTCCACGTTTTGGATCTCCTGATCCGCGATGGAACGGACGAAATGCTGCGCGAGATAGTGTTTCCGCACACTTCCGGAAAAAATAGTCCCCAGATCCGTCATGAGATCCAGTCCGCCGAGGATCTCGGCCGAAATGTAGTCGTCGCTCATGATCCCGTGCAGATTGCGATCCCGCAGTGCACAGTACCGGTCTTCGTAGCCTGCGCCGTGGCGCGAGTAGTTCGTGTGGTTCACGGCCGCGAACCACGGGGTGCGGGACCAGTTTTCGCACGGAACATGACGGCGCCACGCAGTTCCTTTTTCCGGATCGATGAGCATCCACTGGCAGTCCGCGCCGGAAATGGAGCCGAGCAGCGCATCAGACCCCGCTTCACTCACGGTGATCGCCGGTTCTTTTTTGCCGTTGACTTCATGAGAAAGCCCTTCCGCGATCGTCTCAAAACAGTCTTTCCAGCAGGATGCCGTCTGCGTCATGGGATGGAAATTTCCCTCGCGGTCCCAGTAGTCGTAGACGTTCGCGGAAGTGAAGACGTCCACAAAGTACGCGTCCATCGTCGGAAGGTATTTGCGGTTCAGTGCCAGATTCCGCAGCAGGAACGGTTTGAAGAGGTCCGGCCGCCACTGGTAGCTCTGAACTCCGGCTCCATGATTGATCCACGCCTTGCGCGGCGTGCCGTTTGCGTGGAAGTCGATTCGGTCGTACGTAAAGCCCTCCGCGTCCGGATAGAAGTCGATGTAGTTGTCGTGGATGCCGAACGGAACTCCGGCTGCCGCACACGTTTCCGCGAGCTTACGCAGTTCCGCAAAGGTCCCCAGACTCGCGAGGACGAGATTTCCCGAGTCATCCGGATTCGTGTTCCAGATGTCCGGAAGACGCACATCGTAGCCCCAGCACTGCCAGACGTGCTTGATGAAGAGGGAATCTGTCACGCCGTACTGGAACGCTTTCAGAAGTTCTTTCGTATTGCTGGCGTATTTTCCGCCCCAGACGTCAAACGTCAGACGGCCGCGCTTGCGTTCCACGCCCGGTCCGGTTTTCGGGAGCCACGTGTTCTGTTTGCGGTACTTGAATGCGGCGCGGAAGGCATTTTCATGAGCCGGGACCAGTGCGAGCCGGAACCAGCTGCTCATCTCCAGCGTGCAGAGATTCTTTTCGCCGTCGCAGTGCATCGCAGCAGGAGCATTTGAGGCACCCATCACGATTGAGGTGCCGTTTGCGTAATCCGCCCCAATGTGGCTGGCCGCCAGGTCGTGTCCGCCCATTCCGATGCGGAAGTTTTTCGGATCTTCCGCGACGAATCCGTGTCCCCAGTAAACGCGGTCGATCTTTTGATCGGCCGGAAGGATGGTGAAATTCGCCAGCTCGACAGGATTTTCTTTCGGAACGTCAAAGACGAGCATTCCGTTTTCGGCTGAAATATGGATCCGGATCGGAAGTTCTTCGTCGTTGGAGAGCAGCGTTGCGGTGAAGAGGAGTTTTCCGTCTGCCGTTTTTTCCAGTTTCGGAAGTTTCGTGTAGACCGCACTGGAAGAGTTGAGCTGCTGCGCTCCGACGGCAAGCGAAATGCCGCGGAACGTCACGAAAGACTCCGGTTTTTTCGGATTTCCGACCGCGATCCGGGCATCCAGGAGACCATTGGGACCGGGGGTGATCCTGGCGGTAAATTCTTCATCCAGCGGAAGGACGAAGGTTTCCTGCGGGACTGCGTTTTCCTGCGAAACGAGATTTTTCCCCCGTGCAGAGTTGACCGTCAGACCGCTCAGGAAGCATCCATCGCACGTCGTGTCATTTTTGGGGCCGGGACTGATCTCGACCGTCAATTTCATTTTCCTGCCCGCGAATTTTTCGAGCGAAAACGTTCGGTCGACCCAGTCGGTGCTTTGGGTGTGGAATTCCTCCAGAAGGATCCGTTCCGTTTCCTGTTCTCCGGCATTGCGGCCCCAGAAACGGAACGTCACGCCGTCCGTCGGCGGTTCCGGAGGCTGAACAGTCCGGACACTCGCGCCATAGCTCATTGAAAGCCCCGGCTCATTCGGAAGCTGAACCGCATATTCTGCGAAGAAACTGCCGCCATGTGGACGATACGGCGGATGGGCACATCGGCAGGTCCGGGTGACTCCGCCGGCGGTGTGCGTTCCATGATGGTACGTCGCGCTGGATCCCGGATCCCGGCCGTCAAAGTTCGGCAGGTCGATCTGCTTGCCGTCCAGGGAACGAAATGCGCGGAATGATTGGTCCAGAAGAGAAACTCCGCCGACTTTCACGACCGTTTCCGAGGCCTGACGGCGGATCTGCGGAACTTTCGTTTCGATTACGCGGACCGCATGAACGAGCGTTTCGCGCCCACCGTTCGGGAACGTGCATTTGACGTGCAGCGGATAGTGTGCCGAGTAGGTTCCCGGAAGCGCCTTGAACGTAAATTCTGTCTCGACGCTGCCGCCTGCGGGGATCTCGACCTTGCGCGTCACGATTTCCCGGACATTTCCATTTTCGTCCGTCGGCGTGATCGTGTCGACAGAACTAAACGTCAGTGTCGCGGAAAGTGCTTTTTCCGACGTACTCGAAACCATGACCGGGAGCGTCTGGAGCGATTCCAGCTCCGAAACGACGTCCATTTTCCCCAGTTTGACCGTCACGGGACCGACCGTCTGCGTGTGGACCGTGAATTGAAGCGGCTCGTAAGCGTTTTCTTCTGCTGGACTTGGCGCAGGAAAAATGGTGTTGAGGACCAGGACTCCCGAAAGGGAAAGAAAACAGACCGCGGTGGAAACCGCAGATCGCCAGAATGAAAATCGTTGCTTCATGGGTATTCTTTCTTGAAAAATGGAGGCAAGTTGGGAATTGGGCAGGAAATCTTCAGGGAAGGGGGCGTTCACCATCAGGGGGGGAGAGAAAAAGACCCCGCATGAAAAATGCAGGGTCCTTAAATCCAAATTTGAAAGTGAATGAATAAAATTTACTCATTCACGGCGGCTTTCAGAGCTTCCGCTTTGTCCGTCTTTTCCCACGGGAAACCGTCACGGCCAAAGTGACCGCCGGCGGCCGTCGCGCGGTAAATCGGCTGACGCAGATCCAGGCATTCGATGATTCCTTTCGGCGTCATCGGGAAAACCTTGCGGATCGCGGCTTCGATCTTGCACGAGCAGACTTTTTCGCTGCCGTAGGTGTTCACGTAAACGCTCACCGGTTCCGCGACGCCGATCGCGTAGGCAAGCTGGACTTCGCAGTCGTCCGCCAGACCGGCCGCCACGACGTTTTTCGCGATGTAGCGTGCCATGTACGCAGCAGAACGGTCGACTTTCGTCGGGTCTTTACCGGAGAACGCACCGCCGCCGTGGGAGGCCCAGCCGCCGTAGGTATCGACGATGATCTTACGGCCCGTCAGACCGCAGTCACCATGAGGACCGCCGACGACGAAGTTGCCCGTCGGGTTGATGTGGAACTGGATGTCCCCTTTGTTCAGCTCGGCCGGAATGCACGGAAGGATGACGTTCGGAATGATCCAGTCTGCGATCTCTTTCTGGCTGACGCAGGCGCAGTGCTGGGTGGAAACGACGACCGTCGTGACTTTCACCGGGGTCATGCGGTCCGTGTATTCGACCGTGACCTGGCTCTTGGAGTCGGGAAGAAGCCAATTCACTTCACCCTTCTGACGAGCTTCGGTCAGACGGTTCATGATGCGGTGCGAAAGAGCGATCGGAAGCGGCATCAGTTCCGGCGTCTGTTTGCACGCATAACCGAACATCAGGCCCTGGTCGCCGGCTCCGTCACGGTCAACGCCCATTGCGATGTCCGGACTCTGCGTGTCAAGACGGACCTGAACTTCGCAGGTGTCGCCGCTGAAACCGATGTCGTAGCTCGTGTATCCGACTTCATTGATGACCTTCCGGGCGACGGCTTCGTAATCGACTTTCGCGTTGGTCGTGACCTCGCCGGCGATGACGCAAAGGTCGGTCGTCACGAGAGTTTCGCACGCAACGCGGCTGGTCGGATCCTGCGCGTAGATCGCGTCCAGAATTCCGTCGGAAATATTGTCGGCCAGTTTGTCCGGATGGCCCATGCTCACGGCTTCACTTGTGAAGAGAAAACTTTTCTGCGACACGTTGGTCTCCTTTGAATGTTGATGAAATCCTCTGCATCTCCCGCCATAAAATGTCTTCGGAAATGTTGCCGAATCCTACTGGCAATGGAAGGAAAATGCGAAATTTTTAGTGAATTAAAAACAGACGGAGTGAAATATGCCGTACCGAAATTATTCGTGTACGATACACTCCGCAGGAATATGGACATTATACCAGATTTGAATGATTTATTCAACCCCTGAAATACTCTGATTGAGAAATTTTTTGAGTTTTCTGAGAATTTTTATGCCGGGGAAGGCGGAAACACATTATTCTGGACGTTCTCCGTAAAATTTTGCTCCTTTTTTTGGGGCGGTCCTGTCTGTTTCCAGATTTATTCCGTGCATCCCTTTCCAATAAAAAAGGACTCCGAAATCGCTTCCGGAGTCCTGAATTTCGCAATTCAAAACGCTGATCACCACGCGAAGTGGGCGAACGCTTTGTTGGCTTCGGCCATGCGGTGGACGTCTTCACGCTTTTTGTATGCGACGCCTTCTTTATTGTAGGCAGCGACCAGCTCGTCGGCCAGTTTCTTCGCGATCGGCTGACCCTTCTTGCTGCGGACAGCATTCAGGACCCAGCGGATGGCCAGGGACTGCTGACGAACGCGGTTGACCTGCATCGGGACCTGGTAAGACGAACCGCCAACGCGCTTGGAGCGAACTTCGATGGTCGGCTTGATATTTTCAATGGCCTGGGTGAAGACCTCAATGCCCGGTTTGTCCGTGACCTTCTTTTCGATCTCGGCCAGTGCATTGTAGAAAACTTCCTGAGCAATGCTCTTCTTGCCATCGAACATCAGGCAGTTGATGAATTTGCTGGCGAGCAGAGAACCGTAAACCGGATCACCAACGAGCTGCTTGCGACTTGCAGTAATACGACCCATTTTATCCTCTTTTTGACGTAAAATTGTTTTTCTGAATCACCTCGGGAATCAACCCCGACCGGTTCGCGGAGAGGTGAAGTATGCGGTCCACACTCTCCGCAGGCTGCATCCTGTATTCTGACTCATACCGACGACCGCTTCCATCTGTTCACAGAGCATGCGGGAAACCCAATGTTCCGCCGCGCCAAGGCTCAGTTACTCACAGCCGTCCCCTTTCACGAAGACAGGATCAACGCAGATATTTTAGCGTTTTTTCGCAGCGGGCTGATTTTTCTTCGCACCGTAACGGCTGCGGGC
>CAZRGJ010000207.1:0-5424 GCA_964599445.1 uncultured Planctomycetaceae bacterium
GCGCATACGCGCTGTATTGCCGCTGTCCAAAAGCGGCGAATGTGCGCAAGCGCACGGTATCGCCGCACTCCAAATGGGGATAGTTTCTATTTACTCTTCCCGGACGTACGGGGCGGAACGGAGGATCTGGACGGTCTTCACGCTCACGGTAATGACCGAGAGGAGAAGTTTCAGAATGTACTGCGGGTCCGCGCTGTACTCGTTCGGGTCGTTGAGGATGCCGCTGTCCTTGTCCTTGACGACCCGGTAACGGTCCATGACCCACTCGATCGCCGACTTGCCGTTGACGACGTATTCGTACGCGATTTGCGGAATGTTCCGGACGGCAATGTGCGGATTGACGATGATCGTGTCTTTCTGATCTTTACTCGGGAAGAACATTTTCTCAACGCGGAAATTATCGCCCCGGATGTTCAGGAAAATCTCCGGAAGCGGAGCCTGCGTCTCGTAATTGAGATGAAGGTCGGCAAGCTGACGGCCGGCACGGGAATACGCCCAGAATTCACTCCGCCCGACGATCGGGAGGCGCGGAAGCATCTTTTTCAGGTCCGCCGCGAACTTCTTCCGGTAGTGCGGGTCGTGAAGGTAGCCGTAGACAAAGTAAAAAATATCCTCTTTTCCGATCTTCTCATCCATGCAGTGCTCACGGAACCGCTCCAGAATACCATCCGTCACCCCGTCGTGACGAATGTATCCGTCCTCCGACTTGGAGAACATGTTCGCCTGCTCGGATGAGGATTTTTCGTACCAGTAAAGCGGGAACCATTGGCCATTGAAGAGAAGCTGAATGTCAGGAATCGTATCTGTAATCAAGCAGGAAAAGTCTTTACTTCCACCTGAACCATGAACCCCAATCACCAAATTCTTATGCTCCGGCGTGGGGAAGAGTGTAAAGTTTTGGCCAGGACGTTCGATAACTTGAGTATTTGCATACAGATATGTTTTGCAAAATGGTCTATAAAGAGAACGTACGGTATTGACATCATTTGTTATTGAATGATTTTTATTAATTTTCTCTTTGGTGTTTACAGACCAACTGATTTTTGTTGGGTTTGTATCAATAAAATCCTCGACTTTCAAGTCTGGATCCAGCAGTCTCGCTTCGTGGAACTGAATTCTCTGCTGATTGTAGAAATCGATCATGCGCGACATATTTTGAAGTACCGCGTCTTTGGAAAAATTATAGCACCATGTATCGCGGCTCGTGGATAGACCGCATGAATAAAATGGATTGAATATTGTCTCTCTCTCTCTCTCTCTTGTTACCAAATTCAATGAAGGACTCAAATTCCGGATTGCGTTGGTTGAGCCAGTCACCTTCGGCATTGGGGGTAATGTTCTGGAAGGAAATGCCGGAAATATCGCGGAAATCGCGGATGATGCGGAGTTTCTCCTCACGTTTCAGGTAGTCGCCGATGTCATGATAGAAGATCTCGCATGGTTTTCCGGCATTCTGGGGATTCTTGACCAGGATCGTGATGGCGACCGGGGTCCGTGAACCGGAACCGAAGATCTTCCCGCCTTCTTTACGGGAAAGTTCACCGCTGGTACGCTGATTTCCCCGGAGATTGAAGACGTAAATGCTTGTGAACTCATTCGCGAAGCATTTACGCATGCCGTCCTGGGAGTTGCCGTCGAGCCAGCCGCCGTTGGTGACGAACCCGATGACGCCGCTTTCACCGATACGGTCAGAAGCCCATCGGAAGGCCTTGATGTAGGAATCGTAGAGACTGTTTTTTAAGATGGCAGTGGACTGTTTTGCATACGAATTCGCGACACGGGCATCGAGAATCGGGTATTTCTGATTCTGATTATTATCGTTCGCAGATCCCTGTCCGACGGAGTAGGGGGGATTTCCGAGGATGACCTGAATGGTCTGTCTTCTCTGCCGGATGATGCGCTTGTCGTTCTCGACGTGTTCCACATCGTCTTCTCCGATGACGTTTTGCGGGAAGGAGAAGGCGTTGGAGTCCATCTCGGCCGGAAGTTCCTTCTCTCCCATCTGGAAGGTGTCGGTGAGAAGCAGACCGGGGAACGGTTTGTATTCCTTTCTCATTCCAATGGTATGGAAGGCCTGCTCAATGTTGATCGCGGCGATGTAGTACGCGAGCAGAACGATTTCGTTGGCGTGAAGCTCGTTGTTGAACTTGTACGCGAAATTGGGAGAATCGGGATTCAGGATCCCGGACTCAAGCAGGCGGACGATGAAAGTTCCGGTGCCGGTGAATGGGTCGAGAACGTGAACGCTGCGGTTGTTCATGCTCTTTCCGAACTCGGTTTTCAGAATGTATTCGACCGAATGGATGATGAAATCGACGACTTCGACCGGCGTGTAGACGATCCCGAGCTTTTCGGCGGCTTTGGGAGCCGCGGTTTTGAAGAACTGGTCGTAGAGTTTGGTAATGACCTGCTGCTTGCCAGCCAGTGAAGTGATCCCCTCCACCCGGCTTCTGATGTCGTCGCGGACGCGCTCGAGAGCTTTCCATTCCTCTTCGGAACTCTGCGTCTGGAACGTCTTGAGGATCTGTTCGAATGCTTTCGAGACGACGTTTTTCTTCGCGAAAGGATAGTCCCCAAAGAGCGCGTTGAAGACGGGCTGGGTGATGATGTGCTGGGAGATCATCTCGATCGCCTGCTCGGAATCGATGGAGGGATTGAGGTCCTGTCGAAGCCTCGCGGTAAATTCGTCAAAGGCGGCTTTCTGCTCCGGCGTCGGATCTTTCAGCTGGGCGCGGATCTGATCGATGTGGATCTTGGAGATCTCGGCGATGATCTTCGCGGATTCGTCCAGATAGTCTCGGTCACCGCACTTCTGAACGACCTTGGCGCGAATGCGGTCCTTCATCTCTTCCATGCCTTGGAACAGTATCTTGAACTGGTAATTGTCGGCAGATGGCTGGGGAAGGTCCACGTTCGCTCCATCTTCCGAAGAGTCCGGCGCGCTTCCCGTTCCGACTGCGCTTTTTGAGGGATCGTTCGGATCGTAAGTGTCTCCGGAGTTCATGTCGTTGAAGCGAATCTTGTTGATCTCGATCTTGAGCCGTTCGTCGTGAGAACGCAGTGCCTGAAGTACTTCCCACACGACCTTGAATCTCTCGTTTTTGTTCAGGATCGTTTCCGGATCCGCGTATTCCGGAATGGCGATCGGAAGGATAATGTAGCCGAAATTCTTTCCTGGCGCATTCCGCATGACGCGTCCGACGGACTGAATGATGTCCACTTTGGAGTTTCTGGGAGAAAGGAAGAGGACGGCATCCAGAGCCGGAACGTCCACGCCCTCGGAGAGACAGCGCACGTTGGTGAGGATGCGGCAGGTCTCTTCTTCCGGTTCCGCAGCGAGCCAGTCGAGTTTCTTCTTTCTTTCGTTTGCCGTGTTGGTGCCGTCCACGTGCTCAAGGTTCATTTGGAGACGTGGTTCGGAGAAAGAGGGATCCTCAGCGCGCTTTTTGTTCTGGAGTTCCTCCACGAATTCGGACACGGAGCGGAAAAGGTCGGTCACGATGTTTTTGGAAATGTTGATCGACTGCGCGAACGCGACCGCTCGGCGCATGGGAGCCGGATCCGCGCTGAAATCAAAGGAGGTCTTCCCCTGCGCATCGATCGAACCCGCCTGTTTCGCCAGCCCCTGCCAACAGCCGATGACTTTCGCGAAGTCGGAAAGGATCACCTCGTCGATCTCGTCATCGTCGGCTTTTTTCAATTTCGGATACGTTTGCCGGTATGTCGTGCGCGTTTCGTCGGTGATCTGCCTGCGGTATTCATTCGCGAGCGACTCGCGGACCGTGAGAATGACGACTTTGTAGTCGGCAAGCAGCCCCTGCTTCACGGCATCGCCAAACTTGAGCATATGGAAAACCGGTCCGTAAATGCTCTCGTCATCCATCGATGCGATGACGACCGCGCCGTCTGTCTGGTCTTTCGCGGATTTTTTCGCGCTTTCTCCGTAAACACGCGGTGTCGCCGTCATGTAAAGACGCTTTTTCCCCGCGACGTTCGCGTCGTTATGGACACGCATGAAGGCCGAGACGTCGTCGGTTTCCGCCAAAGCCGCGCCTGTGGTCCGGTGCGCTTCGTCGCAGATGATCAGGTCAAATTCGGGAAAACCCTTTTTCTGCGCGTCGGTGACCGCCTGAATGGACTGGTATGTTGAGAAAACGACGGTGAATCCGTCTTTTTTCGCGCAGAGACGCTCCCAACGCTTCATGATCGCCTCCGGATCGGTCGAGGCAGGCTGCGCCAGGTCGGAGACGGAAAGGTCGGAGTGGTCTTCGGTGTTTTTGAGGGCTTTCTTTCTTCGTGCGTCCTGTTCATTGATCGCGGTGTCGGAGCAGACGAGAACAGGCCGGAGCGTGCGTTTCGCGTCGATGGTCCACGCACAGAGAGTTTGGCCCAAAAGGGAAAGCGACGGGACGAGATAGAGCATGACGCCGCCGTCCGAAACGATTCCCTCGGCAATTCGGAGCGAAGTGAAGGTCTTTCCCGTGCCGCAGGCCATGATGAGCTTTCCGCGGGCGCAGGTCTCAAAGCCGTGCAGTACGTCATTGAAAGCGTTCCGTTGGTGCGGACGGAGTTCCTTCGGCGCGATTCGGGCATCCTCCGCGGTTCCGGAAACCTGTTCGGTGAACTGATCCCAGAAAATGTCCCAGTTGATCCCGCTGAGGTCAAATTGCTCGGCGGAAATGAAATTTGCGGGGATCGTCTGTGCGTTCATGGTCTGGTACGCATTTTGACCGATCTCGCAGGTCGCGACGACGTACCGTGCGGAAAATGTGTGCGTTTCCCCTTCTTCATCCGTGAAATTGACCGCGGAGGCCGAGAGGAAGGAGTCAATGTCGTGTTTGCTGACTTTAGAGGCTGGATCAAAGAATTTGCACTGAAACGCCCAGTACTCCCCGGATTCGGTGAGGGCGACGAGGTCAATGCCCGTATCGTGCTGTTCTCTGTTCAAGGGCCATTCGCTCCATCGCCAAATCTCTTTGAATTCGCCGTAAATTCGTGTCGTGCGAAGATACTGCATGACGAAACGTTCAAAAAGTGCGCCCTGGTCGGCGGTGTTCGCGGCCAGTTCACGCAATTTTTTCAGAATGTCTGTGATCTGCATTTTGTTTAACCGGAGTTTTGCTCTTCGGTCTCCTAAATCAGGTTAAGGGTGAAAGTATCTATCTGTATTTCTTTCAAAGCGTCATCTCGGCGCGGCGGATGATCTGGTCCTGGTACGGTCGGTCGAGTTCCACGAAGTGCCCGCTCCAGCCCCATACGCGGACGATGAGCTGACGGTATTTCTCCGGGATCGCCTGCGCGTCGAGAAGCTGTTCGCGGTTGATCGTGTTGATCTGAAGCTGGTGCCCCCCGCGGTCAATGAAGAGCTTCACGCGCTGCGCGGCTTTCTGGAGGCGCTGTGACGGATGCGGCGCTGCGGGCGCG
>CAZRGJ010000208.1:0-5407 GCA_964599445.1 uncultured Planctomycetaceae bacterium
CGTTCCAGCCAAGCTCCAACGCCGGCTTTTCCGGGTCCGCCGAAATTAGGAGCGTCCATTCCAGCGACGCGGCGGTTTCGTCATTGACTGGGGAACGGAACGTGAAGGACCATTCGGAAGTCTCCGGTTTCTGCGCGATGGAGATCTCTTTCCAGGCGGAGAGCGAGGAGAGGTCAAGACGTGATTTCATCTCCGTTTTGCGCAATTCGATGGAGAAAAGTGCCTGCGGTGTGCCATCGGTGAAACAGATTCCCGTCTTTCGGTCTGCGAGTCCCAGAAGTGCCAGCGAAACGCCTCCATTTTCCTCCGTTTTGGCCAAAAGCATCGCGAGGTCACGGCTCGTCAAAAGCAGAAGACCGTCTTTTTCCTGACCGACCGGAAGCGTGTGGATGGACTGACTCAGTTCCGAGGCCTTCGGTCTCCCGGAAAGAAGGAGCGAAAACGCGAGCTGTCTGCGCCAGTTCTCGATCGATTTCGTGCCGGACATTCCCGTTTCTTCCTGACTCGCCGTTTCTTTTGAACTCGCCGAGCCTTCCGGACCCGCCTGGTTTTGGATTTCATCCCGGACGGTCAGTTTCGCGCAGCCGGGAACCGGATCGATGAGGAATTTCTCCGCCGCGGCGTCAAAATCTTCGGGCGAATCAAAAGAATCGAGAAGCAGCCAGGCAGAATGATTTTTTTCGGGCGTTTCCCAGCCTCCCCACGCTTTTCGGATCTCTGCATGAAGGTACGGTCCATAGTTCTTCCCATCGTAGAATCCGCTTTTCGGCGGGAATCCAATGAAATTCCTGCCGTCTGAGAATGCGCCGAAATATCGGAAAAATCCCTGCGTGTCGCTCTTTTCAAGCAGTTTGCCGATCCGCCCGTCATGTTGTTTTCCGTTGACTGATTTTCCCGCGTCGGTCTTTCCGCGGACCCGGTCAAAGGACAGATCTTTGACGTGAAGTTCCAGAAAATGGTGCTCGTCCCACTCATGCGGCACACACTGCGACGCATGGCTCTGAACGTAAACCAGCCCGCCCTCTTTGAAAAAGAACCAGTCGTAGACTGCCCGCGCGTCTCCCGGAGCCGCCTTTCCTCCCATCATGTACCGCGCCGAATGACGCACGACCCGGCAGATCGGCCCGTCAGAAAGAAGCGTCAGCTCAGCATCCGCATCCTGCGCGAGGACCCAGCCTCCGAAAAACGGCCGGTCGGCCTCCGTCTTGTCTTTTTCCTGCACACGATCCCGAAAATGAAACGCGTCCACCGTCTTCCCGCTTTTCGTGAACCGGATGAGATTCGGAAACCCTCCGTTTTTGTCCGCCGACTGCTGGACCGAGTATGCGGAAGTTTCCGTCAGGATCCCGCTTTCCGAAGACATTTCCGAAGAAAACGTTCCCTTTCCCTCAATCGCCCGGAGCGTCAGCAGAAGGGGTTTTTCCCGCGAGGCACGGACCCGTTCCGGATCCAGTTTCAGGACGAGAATTTCTCCGCCAACGTACTGGGAAAGGACCGGTTTCGAGTTGAGATCGGCAGCCTGAATACCGGTGAGTTTTTCTGTATCGCACCGCGTCACCGCTGCGAGTGTTTCCGACTTGAGCGGAAGCAGCACGATACCCGACTCCGGTGCATCCGTCACCTCTAGGCAAAGCTCTTCGGCCTGAAGTACCGGGGTAAAAAGCATGAAGATCAAAAAAAAGGTCAAGATATTCAAAATGTTGAAAACATTCAGGCAGACTCTCAAAAAGAGTCGAGAAAAATGGCGTTTCATGAAATTCTCCTTGAACGGAATGGCGGGAAGACGGCGGGAGATCCAAAGAAATTTTGAGCCTCCGAAATCGTAAAGGACCCGGAGGCTCGAGCATTCAAATTTCAGGCAGAACGAAAGGAAGGACGGGATCCCACACCGGGAGGAAGAAACGTTTTCCTTTCGCTGCTGAAAGTGTCGACTACCAGAAGTAAATGTAGAGCGCGACGGTGAGCGCGACGACGATCGCGCCGCAGATTGCGGCACCCTTGGACGTCGTGAGGTCCATGTCGGTCTTCTGCGGCAGTTCGAGCGGCTCTTTGCGCGGGCAGACGAGCGTGATGAGCGACATCAGGACCCACAGGACGCCGAACGTGATGGCCATGTGGTTCAGATAGTTAATGGACGCCGTCTGCGGGAGGACGTTCGTCGCATAGTAGACGAAGGGACCGCAGAGGATGGTCAGACCGCCGGCGAATCCCGGAACGCGCTTCGCGCACAGACCGAAGAGGAAGACGACGAGGATACCGGGCGAAATGTAGCCCTGGAATTCCTGGATGTACTTGAACAGACCGCCGAATTTCGGGTCAGCGAGGACCGGAACGAGCAGGCAGGCGAAGATCATGAAGATCACGACGCACATGCGTCCCACGAAGACCTGCGTTTTCGGAGCGGCATCCTTCTTGATGTACTCGTTGAAAATGTCCATCGTGAAGATCGTCGAGGCAGCGTTGAGCATCGCAGCGAGTGAGCTCATGATCGCGCCGAACAGAGCGGCAAGCACGAAGCCCGTGACGCCGGCCGGGAACGGCAGGTTGCGGATCAGAAGCGGGAATGCCGTATCGTATTTGTATCCGATGAGTTCCTTTTCCGTCTTCGCGCCCTTGACCAGTTCCATGTTCATCGCCTGGACTGCCAGACCGTTCACGACGGCTTCCGGCATGTCGATCTTAGCGGCAGCGTTGGCATCCGCGACTTTTTTGACGCTTTCGGCAAGTTTCGCATCAAATTCGGCGGCGTCGGCTTTCTGCTGCGTCATGTTGAACTTCGTGATGGCGCACGCCTGGTCAAAGTTCAGGCAGGCGAAATCTTTGTCGAACTTGAAGACCGCCGCTTTATTGTCGGCAGCTTCCGGAGTTCCCGCGGAGAGACGCTCAAACAGGGCGAGCGTTGGTGCGTTGGCCAGCCGGTCGATCGTCGCTTCATTCGCCATGTCTTTATGGTACATATTGAACGCAAGGATACCCGGGATGACCACGATGAACGGGATCAGCAGCTTCATCGCCGCCGCAAACACGATCCCCTTCTGTCCTTCCGCGAGCGAACGGGAACCAAGCGTTCTCTGCATGATGTACTGGTTGAGGCCCCAGTAGTAGAAGTTCGGGATCCAGATGCCGAACAGCAGAGTCGTCCAGACGATGTTCGGGTCATTGAGCGGGCGGATCATGTGGAGTTTATCCGCGTTGATGGACTGGAATTTCTGAAAGACGGGCGTTTCATCCGTCACGTCGGAGAACATGTCGGCGTCGGCTCCGCTCTGGTACGCGGCGGGACGCTGATACTGCGGGGTCGCTTCCATGTCAGCGATCTGCATTTTGTCGAACTCGCCGAAAGCGAAGAACATGACGATGGCGCCGCCGATGATCAGTGCGCTTCCCTGAAGAAGGTCCGCCCACGCGCAGGCAGCCAGACCGCCGATGAAGACGTAAAGCGCCGCGAGGATGCCGAGCGCCCAGCTCGCCGTGATGATGTTCACTTCGAGGCAGCCGAAGAGCATCATGCCGTGGAACAGAGTGTCGATCGTCAGTGCGCCGAGGTAGATCACCGCCGCGATGGAAACACCGACCAGAATGATCATGACGAACAGACTCATGAGGGAACGCGCGAATTTATTGTACCGGTATTCAAGAAATTCCGGGATCGTGTAGATACCGCAGCGGAGGAACATCGGAAGGAAAATGAAGCCGACGCCGACCAGCGTGATGGCCGCGATCCACTCGAAACTGGCGATCGCAAGACCCGTGCACTGCGCCGCGTTGCCGGACATTCCGACGAACTGTTCCGCGGAAATATTCGCGGCAATGAGAGAAAATCCGATCAGCCACCAGGAAAGTCCGCGGCCGGCGAGGAAGTAGTCTTCGCTGGATTCACCCGCTGAACGGCTCTTGAGGGTACTGATGACGATGACCGCGATCAGGAACAGGACAAAAACGCCCGTATCCAACGCGCCGAAATTGAATCCGGTCTGGGAGAGCAAAAAATTCATGGAAAACTCCGCACTCTTGAAATCTGAAAATAAACGGAATGATGAAACGCTTTGCGAGACATCAAATTTTAAAACTCTTTCTATTTTAAACCGGAATCCGCATTTTGCAAGTAGCCGAAGGGGAAAATCTCCGAATTTTTTTGATTTTTTTCCCAAAACCTCTGGAAAAATCCGCGAATTAAGGTAAAATGAATGAAATTCAAGAGAAATTTAAAGTAAAGAAAAAACAGACTCATTCCTTTTTATCCCTGGGGACCCATGATACCGGAACGTTTTCGAAAAATTTTGACCCGTGAAGACCGCTCGCTTTCCGCGTTCGGCTGGCGTCTGCTTCTGGAGATGATCCGCCCGCTCTACGCTCTCGGTATCTGGTTTCGAAACCGGAGCTTTGACCGGGATCCCCGGAAAATCACGCACGCTGCCGTCCCGGTCCTCAGCATCGGAAACCTTACTCTCGGAGGAACGGGAAAAAGTCCGGCAGTTCTCCGCATCGCGCAGGAACTCGAAAGCATGGGGCTGAAAGTCGCCGTTCTGAGCCGCGGGTACCGGGCGAAAGAGCAGAATCCCGATTCCGCCGGAAACCTGAACGACGAAGGAAAAGAAATGGCGCGTCGGCTCCCCAATGCCGTTTTTCTCCAAAATCCGAACCGCTGCGAGTCGGCACGCCGGGCCGTTGAGGAATTCGATGCGCAAGTCCTGCTTCTGGACGACGGATTCCAGCACCGGAAGCTCTTCCGCGACGGCGACATCGTGCTGATCGACGCCGAGGAACCGTTCGGTCTGAACGGCCGGCTGTTTCCATGCGGGACGCTTCGGGAACCGATGCGGAGTCTGGCACGTGCGGATGTCGTGGTCCTGACGCACTCGGAGAGGCTGAGTCTGCGGGAACGGCACTCTCTGCAGGAAGAGCTTGAGGAGCGTTTCCCCGGTCCCAAACCGCGTTTATGGGTGGAGTCGGTCCACCGTCCGAGCGTGCTCGCAGACACGCAGGGAAACATCCTGCCGAAAGAGGACTTTCAGGAAAAACGCCTCGGCGCCTTCTGCGGGATCGGGAAACCGGACGGATTTTTCCGCTCTCTCGCTGAATTCGGACTCACCGTCCACGCAGAGAAAGTTTACCCGGACCACCATCCATTCGGCACGAAAGAGATCGAGGAACTCACGCAGTGGACACAGGAAAACCGGCTTGACGCCCTCATTTGCACCGAAAAAGATGCCGTGAAACTCCCCCTCACCCTCCCGTCCGGCACGCCGATCGTGGTATTGCGCATCGAACTGGAATTCCTGGAAGGAAAAGACGCCTTCCTTCGCTGGCTGCTTCGTTTGGGGAGTGCGCGTCCGGATTTTCAGCCTCCCCTTTAGAGGAGGGGGACCGCCGTAGGCGGTGGAAGGGTTTCGGGCGTTTTTTTGCG